>NZ_KV811704.1:0-129067 GCF_001813175.1 Corynebacterium sp. HMSC069E04
CAAACGGAACAAAACCTGGGACACTTCAGCTCCCGGCAATGTGCTTCTGGTGAGTGTGGTCGGGGAGGCATCAGAGTTGTTGCCGGAGTAGGGGTCCAGTCGGCCGTCTTATTACGCTTCTTTTCATTAGGGGCAACTGCGTCACAACAGCAAGAGACGTATGATGTCTTATGACTCTAATGTGAAAGCGAATAGGAAGGTTCCCAAACATGACTTCAAACACGCAGCATTTGCGCGGTGTGGTGCCACCACTGCTGACTCCGTTTAATGAGGACTATTCTGTTGACACCGATACCCTCAAGCGCCAGGCTGAACGGCTTATTAAGGCTGGCGTTCATGGCTTGTTCGTTCTCGGTTCTTCAGGAGAGGTAGCTTTCCTCACTCGAGAGCAGCGCAAGGAAGTCATCGCAACCGTGGTGGAACAGGCTCAAGGGCGAGTTCCAGTAATCGCAGGCGTGATTGATATGACGACTCCGCGAGTGATTGAGCACATTGAAGATGCCGTCTCGCTCGGGGTTCAGGGGCTAGTGGCCACTGCGCCTTTTTATGTTCGCACTCACGACGTAGAGATTGCTGAGCACTTCCGACTTCTTCATGAAGCCGCGCCAGAGACTCCCATCTACGCGTACAACATTCCGGTCAGCGTTCACTCGGTGCTGGATATTGCTACTCTTATTTCTCTCGCCAAGGAAGGCGTACTTGCCGGCGTCAAGGATTCTGGCGGCAATGATGGATACACGCGTGCTCTGATTAGCGCCCGCAACAAAGCTGGGGTGAAAGACTTTGTGGTTTTGACTGGCTCGGAAACTACGGTCGATTTTGCTTACCTGGCAGGCGCTGATGGTGTGGTACCTGGTCTGGGCAATGTGGACCCGGTTTCTTACGTGAAGTTGCATGAGCTCTTGGTTGATGGAGAGTATGCAACGGCTGCGGAATTGCAGTCTAAGATTTGTGACCTCTTCACCATCGTTGGTGTAGGTGACGGCACACGCATGGGCGGAAGCTCACAAGGCCTCGGCAGTTTCAAGGCAGCGCTTCACCACTTGGGTGTCTTCCCGTCGGGGCTTATGTCCCGTCCACATGTCGCTCTAAACGATGAGGAGCAGGCAAAGATTCATGAGATCGTCGATGCCGCTCAGGTGATCGAGCCCTAGATTCGCTGAACTACGACGAAACGAGTGAAGAGTGACTAGTACCCTTGCGCTTGATGTCGGTGCAACAAAGATTGGTTGGGGCTTTGTAACTGACGAAGACCCAACGCAGGCTGTAGCGCTGGGAAAGATTCCTACCCAGTCAGCCGGAGTAACACCGCAGGAGCAGATCAAAAAAGCCATTCAGCTGGCGTTGGAGGAATCGAGCATTACCCCGACGCGAATCGGCATTGGTTCGCCAGGAATCATTAAGGCGCCTGAAGGACTCGTCACCTACAACGGGGACACCATTAAGAATTGGGCTGGCACTAATCTTCGTGCGGTCGCGAAAGAGATCGTTGACCTACCGTGCGCTGTTCATAACGACGTAAGAGTCTGGGCGTACGGAGAGCTGACACTCGGAGCAGCGAGAGATTTTCAGTCTGGTAGAGTCCTGTACCTTTCGTTGGGGACTGGTGTCGGTGGTGCGGTAAGTGATAGTGGAAGGCTGCTGACCGGACCTACCGGATCGGCCGGAGAGTTCTCGGAACTCTTGTGCGCTGATTTCCGGGGCTTTGCGGACCGCGCCGAGAACATTATGAGCGGCAATAGCTTGGCTGCGTATTATGAAGAATTCTCTACGAACTCAGCGAGCGAACGGGTGCAGTGGAAGGAGCGAGACCAGTTAGCACTGCCCCTCGAGAAGGTCGTAGAAAGAATGAACCAGGGAGACGAACTTGCTTCCCGGATTATTAGAGGGAATTCTTATGGCCTTGGCCGAGCAGTGGCTGGTCTTGTTTCGGCTCTTGATCTCGATGCCGTTGTTTTAGGCGGCGGTGTATGCCAGATTGGGGCCGCCGTGGAGGAGCCATTCCGTCAGGCCATAGAAGATTTCGCGTTGAAGCCGAACCGCTCCGTCGCAGTTCGGATAACTGAATCGCCGGCGACAGCACCGTTAGTGGGGGCAGCGGCTTTTGCTCGAGATAACGCTTTTTAGCACCGTTTATCTGCGATAGATCCAGAAGAAGGCTCAGGTATATGTTTAGGTTTAAGAGTAGTGAACTGGCGGGGCGCCGAGAAGAAGTTCGCGACATGATTCGAAATTCGGTGATTGTCTCGGTGCAAGCGCCAGATGGTCACCCAATGCGAGATACACACACGTTGACGCATGTTGCTCGTGCATGTGTTGAGGGCGGAAGCCGCGCAATCCGGTGTGGCGGGTATGGGGGTATCAAGGATGTCGAGGCGATTGCAGCCGCAGTAGATGTGCCAGTTTTCGGCCTTACGAAAGAGGGGAGTGAGGGGGTTTATATCACTCCAACCGTAAAGTCCGTGCGCCAGTTAGCTGATGCTGGGGCTGCTGTTATTTGTGCGGATGCCACGGATCGCTCGAGGCCTGATGGATCGAGTTTTTGCGATCTTGTCGAAGAGTGCCACCGGCTGAATGTTTTGTCTATGGCCGACTGCTCTACCCCGGAAGAAATGCAGCGTGCGCACCAAGCGGGGGCGGATATCATTTCAACGACATTGGCCGGCTACACAGAGTCCCGAAATAAGACTGAAGGTCCGGATCTTGAATGCTTGGCAGAGGGGCGACGGCTCTGCGGTAAGGATGCCTTTGTGATCGGCGAAGGCAGGTTTGCCTCGCGTGATGATGTTGCTGCAGGAAAACGTGCTGGTGCCGATGCAATCATCATTGGCACTGCCATCACAGATCCTGCGTGGATTACTCGGAGCTTCAATAGCTGATAATGACCATCACAGCGAAGTCAGCAGAGGCTCGTAATGCCTGAGTACCGACTCTTGGTACTTCTTCAGGTCATTATTCTGTAGAGCATCGACGATGTCTTGGTGCGCGCGTACCGTTCTGCTGAAGTCCTGTGGTTCTTCCAATTTGCGAAGCGGAATGACGTTCATGTGCACTTGCCAAAAGGTATCATTGAGCTCACGGATAATCGGGTTATCGATTTCGGACAGCAAGACCTGGTGGAACTCCCGATCCTCCTCGGCAAAGTTCAGGCCTTGTTTTCGTTTGGCTGACATCTTGTCAACAATGGAACTTAGCTGTTCTAGCTTTGAGGATTCTAGTTTCGCTATGATTTCTTGCCCGATAGCAAGATCAATTGCCTGCCGGATTTCCACCACATTACGAAGAGTTTCGAGGTTGTCGTCAGCGTCAAGAGTCGCTCGAAAGATGAGGCCCTGAACTAAGGCGTTGAGTGATGTTCCGGATACAAATGTGCCTGTCCCGTGCCTGACATCGACGATATCTAGCGTCGTTAGGATTCTGATGGCCTCCCGGACGGAGGAGCGAGAGGAGCCAAGTTCCTCACAGAGCTCTGATTCGGTTGGCAAACTGTCCCCGGGCTTGAGAGCGTTATTCCGAATGAATTTTTTGATGCCTTCTACGGCCTGCTGTGTGGTTGATACAGGGCGATGTTCGGCTTCGCTGAAACCCCACGTTCTGGTTTGCACTGACTTTTCCCTCTTTCTTTTCCATCCATCTTAAATCTCCTACCTCGGCTGGATTCCAAAAATGAACGCTGCCGGGGGAGGAAGCCTCCTATCTGACATGGAGGACGTAAGTGCATTATCTTAAATCCCTTCACACATCAGACGTCTGATGTATTCTAGCTTTCAGCATGCTTTAACGCACAGGCAAACGGAAGAGTGATTTAGCTCTCTGTATTGAAAGTCCCGAAGGGAAAACCAAATGCAATCGTTCGGAACACTGAACTGGATAGTTCTGCTCCTCTACCTCCTCGGAATGCTACTCGTCGGCGCTTATTTTGCGCGTAGGGCCGGAAGTGATCAGGAGGAATTCTTCAAAGCGGGTGGCAGGATTCCTGGATGGGCGGCAGGATTTTCTATCTATGCCACGACGCTGTCTGCTATCACATTTATGTCTACACCGGAAAAGGCATATCTGACTGACTGGGCCTACTCGGCGGGCAACCTTGCAATTTTTGCGATTGTTCCAATCTTGATTGGCTACTACGTCCCGTTCTTTAGGAAGCTGGATGTCACAACGGCATACGACTACCTTGAGGAGCGATTCTCTGTAGTCCTCCGAGCTCTCGGTTCGCTCCTCTTCGTTCTTTATCACGTTGGGCGAATCGCCATCGTCATCTATTTGCCGACATTGGCGATTACATCGGTAGCAGATATTAATCCGCTGGTCGTCGCTGTGTTTGTAGGCGTTCTTTGTGTTGTGTACACCTTCCTAGGAGGTATGGAAGGCGTGATTTGGTCTGATGTAATTCAGGGCATCTTGCTGCTGGCTGGTGCTGCCGTAGTAGTACTCACGGCGATGGCTATGACTCCCGATGGATTTAGCGGTGCTGTGGTGAATGCTGCGGAAGAGGGGAAATTCTATTCAGCGGATAACTTCACCACGAATGCTGTCTTCACCTCGATTCCGTTCATCTTCATTGGAAATGTTCTGAACAGCTTGCATCAGTACACTTCGTCGCAAGATGTCGTTCAGCGCTACCAAACGACTCCTACGATCCAAGCGACGAAGAAGTCTCTCATTGTCAACGGAATTCTGGCGCTCGTAACGATTCCGCTGTTCTACGGGATGGGTACGGCTTTGTATAACTTCTACGAAGCGAAAGGCGGTCTGCCGGAGGGAGTCAATACTTCTGCAGTGGTTCCGTATTTCATTCTTTCGGAGTTGCCTGCAGGCATTGCCGGGCTATTGATTGCTGCCATCTTGGCAGCTGCGCAATCGACAATTTCCTCCTCGCTTAACTCGATTTCCGCGTGTGTTGTCGTAGATATCTACAACCGCTTTTCAGCGAAGGAAGCATCGGTTACTCTCTCTCGCTGTGTCATTATTGCTGCTGGCACTTTCGGGTTGGCTGTCGCGCTGTATCTCATCATCACCAACCAGTCGGATCTGTGGGACTTGTTCCTGGCAATTACCGGTCTTTTTGGAGTTCCGCTCACGGCGGTATTTGTCTTGGGTATCTTTACGAAGTCCGCAAATTCCCATGGCGTTCTGATTGGGCTCATCTGTGGAGCAGTTGCTGCATACTTTGCTGGAAAGCTGGACCAGGGGCCATTCTTGGTCTCGATTGTCGCCTTCGTAGGAACTCTCGGTATCGGCTACATGGCATCCTTCATCTTCCGTAAATCTGACCAGCACGACATCACGGGTCTGACCATTTACGGTAAAGACCTTGAGTACACGCGCCGTAAAGCCGTGCAAACACCTGTTGCTCAAAGTGAGCAAGACGGGTGAGGTTGCCGCCAAATCGGGGCACGTAGTGGATCTGCCTAGTGGTTAGGTATCCATTTGTTTTCCCCTAGTGGTTAAGCCGGTGTGATTCTCCGAGGAGATGGTTGTAGACAAGTTCAATCCAGTAGACAAAAGCCTTACGTTTGAGATCGCGGCTTGACCAACGCTGTCGGTCGTAGAATTTAAGTCGTGAGCGTCGGCTAGCGCGAGTCAGATATCGTGTTATCGAAGCTCGCAACGGTACGCTCCACGGACAGGGCCGGATTGGGGGAGGGGGTTGAGGGTTGTGGAAAAGGCTTTTAAAACCCGCTGGTGATCTGTCAACTATTGCCAGAAAATAGGGTTGTTCTGCGCAAAAGTGGGGATTAATTCTGAAAAAGCATAATTTGCGCTTATTTAACTATGTGGCTGTCTGGTGAGGGGGAGGTTGGGATTGGCAAAGCCCCCGCATAATGCCTCTTCAGAAGCGTTATGCGGGGCTGCTTTGCGTATAGGGGGGAGGTGAGGAAGTTTACTTGATGTCCTCAACCACGTCCGGGTTCTTGTCCAGCCACTCCTGGACGGCCTCCGGCTCCTTGCCCTCGCCGTACTCGTTGACCACGAGGTCTTCGAGGGTGCCGTACTGTTCATCATCCAGCTTCAGGCCCTTGAGCCACTCGGCTACCTCCGGGTTGTCCTCCTCGAAGCCGTCGCGGGCTAGCCAGTGCAGACCCTCGGTATCACCCAGGGTGCCCTTCGGATCCTCGAGGTCCTTGACTGGGAACTTAGCGTTAGCCCAGAACGGACGCCATAGGGTGACTACGATGTCTTCCTCAGCGTCGGTAGCGGACTTCAGCTCAGAAAGCATAGCCGGGGTGGAAGAGGTGGACAGGTTGTAGCCGTCCAGCTCGTAGCCTTCGATGGTCTCCTGGGAGGCCTTGGTCAGGCCTGCGCCCGGCTCGATACCCACGACCTGGCCGCCGAAGCGGTCAGCCTGCCCCTTCAGGTCTTCGATGGAGTTGACATCATCCATGTACTCCGGCACTGCCCAGGTCAGGCGGGCATTTCCGTAGTAGGCGCCATAGTCCTCAATCTTGTCGGAGTACTTGTCCATGTACTGCTTGTGGGTGAATTCGGACCAGGCAGACGGGTAGATGTCGATGTCGCCGGAAGCGAGGGCGGTGTAGACCACGGCGGCGTCGTTAAGCTGCTCGTGCTCAACGGTGTAGCCGGCCTCCTCCAGCTTGTTCTGAAGGAGGTGGGCAGTGGACAGGCCATCGGTCCAGGACGGAATGTAGCCCATGGTGATGGTGCCCTTGTCACCGTCATTGTCGGAGCCAGACGCGGAGTCCGAGGAGTCAGAGGAGCAGGCCACGAGGGAAGCGCTCAGCGCGAGGGCAGAGACGGTGGCCAGAATCTTACGGGAGAACATGCAATGTCCTTTCGGAGTTGAGCAGTGAGAGATATGAAATTATCGGTGCGCGGTATTACTTGCGCACCAAGTTCAGAATCGAGGCCGGGTAACTCTTGAGCGAACCCAGAGCCGCGGTGAGGCGGTCAAGGAAGACAGCCAAGATAACCACAGCGAGTCCGGCTTCAACGCCCTGAGCAATATCCAGGGTGGAAATAGCGGAGACCACTTCCTTGCCCAGGCCGTCGGCGCCGACCATGCCGGCGATGACCGCCATGGACAGAGAGAGCATGATGACCTGGTTAATACCGGCCATGATGGTCGGCACGGCCAGCGGGAGCTGGATGCCCTTGAGGATCTGCCAATTGGTGGCACCGTAGGACTTGCCGGCCTCTACGGTTTCGCTATCCACCTGGCGGATACCCAGTTCGGTCATGCGCACACCCGGAGGCAGCGCGAAGATGATGGTGGAGAAAATGCCCGGGACCACGCCGATAGAGAAGAATGTCACCGCTGGAATGAGGTAGACAAAGGCCGGCATGGTCTGCATGAAGTCCATGATGGGGCGGATGATCGCGCTGGCAGTGTTCGACTTTGCTGCCCAAATGCCCAGTGGAACCGCCAGGATGGTGGCAGACAAAGTAGCAATGAGCACCAGCGACATGGTCTCCAACATGGTGTCCCATTGGCGCATGCACATCACCAGCAAAAAGCCCAGGGCGGAGCCGATGGCGAACTTGGGCGAGCGGAAGAACCAACCCAACAACGCCAAGATGACGAGCATGATGATGCCAGGGACGGAGAGGAGCACCTCTGAGAAACCGTCAATGAGGAAGCTCATGATGGCGGAGAAGGCGTCGAAAAGCACGGCGGCGTTATCGGTGAGCCAGTCAATGCCGTCCGAGACCCAATCGCCCACGGGGATGCGGGGCAATGCGTTTTGATCCATGGCTTAGTTCTCCTCTCCAGTGGTGTCGATGTCACTCGATGCGGCGGACAAGAGAGTCACGCGCGGAATAACACCGGTGAACTTGCCGTTGCCGTCGACAACGAGCAGAGGGGTCGTGGTGTCGGCGGCATATCCGAAGAGCTCCGCAATGTTCTGGCCCTCATGGACAATGTGCGTGGTGCTGGAATCCAGCGGCAGCTCGCTGTTGCCGTTGCGCACCGCCTTGGCGATGTCCTCTTCCCAGACCACGCCGGCTGGTGTGCGGTCGGCATTGAGCACCACGAGCCAGGAGTTTTGAGATTCCCGCAGTAGCTTTTGCGCGGTGAGCGGGCCCTGGCTCGCGTTTAGGGTGTTCTGTGGGCGTTCGACGATATTCTCCGCATTGAGTACGCGGGAGCGGTCAACATCCTTGACGAAGTCGGCCACGTAATTATTGGCGGGGTTTTGCAAAATCTCTTCGGCGGTACCAATTTGTTCCACCCGGCCGTCGCGCATCATGGCGATGTGGTCACCGATGCGCATGGCTTCATTGAGATCGTGGGTAATAAAGACGATGGTCTTGTTGAGGGAAGCCTGCAGGTCGATGAGCTGATCCTGCATGTCCTTGCGGATGAGCGGGTCCAATGCGGAGAACGCCTCATCCATGAGCAGGATGTCTGTATCTGCTGCCAGCGCACGGGCGAGGCCCACGCGCTGTTGCATGCCGCCGGAGAGCTCGTCTGGCATGGAATCACCCCAGCCCTCGAGTCCCACCATGGCCAAGGCTTCCTCTGCCTTGGCCTCGCGCTCTTGCTTTCCGACGCCCTTGATTTCCAGCCCATACGCAGCGTTCTCACCGACAGTGCGGTGGGGTAGCAAAGCGAAGGACTGGAAAACCATGGAGATACGGTCGCGTCTTACAGCGCGTAGCTCCTCCTCCGACATGGCTGCTAAGTTTTGGTCGCCAATGAAAATCTCGCCTGAGGTGGCATCCCACAGACCGTTGATCATTCGGATGAGCGTGGACTTTCCGGAGCCCGACAGGCCCATAACAACGAAGATCTCCCCCGGTTCAACCTCAAAGCTGGCATCAATCACCGCGGCGGTGAGGCCCTGCTCGCGGAGATCTTCACGAGTAGACCCATTCTTGAGGGATTCCACCCCTCTCTTGGCATGTTTGCCAAAGACCTTGTACAGATTCTTGGCAGTAATCGCTGCCATTTCCCCTCCTTGCTGCGGGAATCGCTAACTCGTCCACCGTGTCATGACATCCAGACTGTTTCAACCAAAAAATCAGCTTGCGGACAGGTTTTGCAGTTAACTGCGCGCTCGCGGCGCGTGTTGCGAAGAGTGCAGTCCCATGCCTGAGTGCTGCGGATACTTAGGGTTCTGACGCGGTGGGAGTCCACCAATCTCAAGCAAATAACGAAGCTATAACAACTTCCTGTTGTCGAGCTGGACCTTGCGGGCACGGTGCGCTGCTAGGCTCGTGCGTCATGGCACTGTGTGATGCGCCGATGCTTGTCGACGGCGGCCTCGGAACCCACCTTGAAGCCCAGGGGCATGACATCTCTGGCCCGCTGTGGTCGGCGCGGGTGTTGCGGGAGAACCCCGCGCTCATTGAGTCTGCGCACGTGGACTTCTTCGCCGCCGGCGCGCAGGTTGCTACCGCGGCCTCTTACCAAGTCACCTTCGATGTGCTTGGTGAAGAAGCGGAGAAGCTTCTACGCCGCAGCGTCGCGGTGGCCCGTGAGGCGGTGCGAGTGGCCGTCGACAAGCGCACTGCCCATGGTGATCTGCTGGTCGCTGCATCCATCGGCCCCTATGGCGCGGGTCCGGGGAAGGGGACGGACTATGACGGCGCTTATGATCTGCGTCGCGGTGAGCTACAGCGCTGGCATGCCCGCAGGGTAGCGATACTTGCGGATACGGACGCCGACTTCCTCCTTGCGGAGACCATTCCCAACGTCGATGAGGCGGCCGCATTGCTCGAGCTCTTTGAGGAGCAGCCTAAGCCCTTCGCACTGAGTATTACCGGCGCCATCGCGGCGGACCCCGAGAAGCTCTCGCGGGTTATTGAGCTTGCCAACCAGTCGCCGCGACTGGGAGCCCTGGGCGTAAATTGCGTCGACCCATCACGGGCATGCGCGGTGGTGAAGCAACTGCGAAGCGGCACCGATAAGTCGCTTCTGGCCTGCCCCAACAGCGGGGAGATCTGGGACCACGGCGCTTGCGACTGGCGTCCTGCTCCCGTCGGCGCTATGAAACTGACCGACGCAGCGGTGGAGCTTCAGGCTGCAGGCGTTAGCTTGCTGGGCGGCTGTTGCCGTGTGGGGCCTGCCGAGATTCGGCAGTTGCGCAGCGTCATCAGTTAAGCCGGGGCCGGCAATGCCGAGAAAAACTGTGGCGCGGGAGATAGAGTGTTCCTATGAAAAAGTTTCCTCTCCTTGCTGCAACAGCAGCACTACTCATCACAACACTGTCCGTGCCTGCTGCTAACGCCGAACTGACCCAAACTGAGCGGGACCAGTTCCGCACCGATCCCGTCGGGGCGATTGCTTGGCAGGCTATTAAGGGCTCCTCAGAGTACGTGCGCGCCGATGGCAACACCATGATGGCCGCGTCCTTCTTCTCCATGACTTCGCCTGGGGAGAGTATCGGCCTGCCAGCCCTGGAGAACTGCGCCGAGCGCGTCGGCTCCTCTTCGCCGGCAGGCGGTGTGCGCTACGTGGCGGCTGCCTTGTGCGCAACCTTCGACCGGAATGCCCGCAGTCAGGTGCAGCGCGGTGACTTTGGCTACGCGCCGCTGGGCTAAGCCGCGCCGTATTGAACCGCGCTACGTCACGTAGTGCGTAGCGCATAAAATCGGGTGGCGTGTGAAGGAGGATGATGCACAAGCACGTTGTGATCATGGGAGTCTCAAGCTGCGGTAAGTCCACGGTCGGGGAGTTGCTGGCGCAGCACACCGGCCTTCCCTTCCAGGACGGGGATGACATGCACCCGGCAGCGAACATCGAGAAGATGGCCTCGGGACAGGCGCTTGACGACGATGACCGGAAACCCTGGCTCGAATCCATCGGGCGCTTCCTCGCAGACCAAGAAAATGGAGCCATCGTCGGCTGCTCCGCGCTCAAGCATTCCTACCGCGAACTCATTCGCACCGCAGCGCCGGATACGGTCTTCGTGCACTTGCACGGCTCCTATGAGCTGCTCAAAGAGCGCATGAGCCAACGCTCCGGACACTTCATGCCTGTATCCCTGCTTGATTCGCAGTTCGAGACCTTGGAGGAACTGCGCCCAGAAGAAGCAGGAGTGGTGCTGGACGTCAGCGCCACCCCGGAGAAGCTTGCCGCCGCGGCGGCCGAGTACTTGCGGGCTTAGCTGGTGCTTCCTGACTTAAGTCATGGGTGGATGAGCAACGCCACTCTTGCACTGCTACTTGGTGTTGTTCGGCGGTGGGGTGGGATTGTTCCGCACTAAAATGGCCTAAGTCTGAAGGGCGTCCTGCAGAAGGCATCTGGCAAAAGGCATCTTTGGGTCTAAAAACGCCATCTGCGATAAGTAAATGGCGTTTTCAGCCGTGAAAACGCCTTATGACTGATGCCTTTTGCCAGACGCCTCCAGCATGTCAATGAAGGCACGTAAATGTTGCACGTTGCGAGGGGAGCGAAGAAGGAGGAGCTGGTCGCCGCGGCGGCCGAGTATCTGCAGGCCTAGAACAGCGCGGCAGCACCGTAGAAGATAAGGACAATGCCGAAGCCAATAGAGGAAATGAGTGCCTGGT
This sequence comes from Corynebacterium sp. HMSC069E04, assembly GCF_001813175.1. Taxonomy (NCBI): domain Bacteria; kingdom Bacillati; phylum Actinomycetota; class Actinomycetes; order Mycobacteriales; family Corynebacteriaceae; genus Corynebacterium; species Corynebacterium sp. HMSC069E04. The sequence goes on from NZ_KV811704.1 coordinate 11,476, forward strand.
TTACTGTCCACGTCCGCAGTGTGGTCGACACATCCATGCCCATGAGGCGGCCCACGAGCCAGAAGCCCGAGTCATTGACGTGGCTGCCAAAGACCGAGCCAGCCGCGGTGGCCAGCGTAATGAGGACCAGTTGGATTTCGTTGAAGCCACCGGCCTCCACTGCAGGCGTCATGAGCGCGGCGGCCGTGGTGAGGGCAACGGTGGCTGAGCCTTGCGCCAGGCGCAGGGCGACCGCGATGAGGTAGCAGGCCAAGATAACGGGGATGCCGAGGCCGGACATAGAATCCGCGAGGGCATCACCAATGCCGCTGGTACGCAGCACCCCGCCGAACATGCCTCCGGCACCGGTGATGAGGATGACGGAGCAAATTGGGCCGAGCGCAGACTCCATGGTCTTCTCAATGGCGCTTTTGCCTTCCCCGCGGCGCAGGCCCAGCACGGCCATCGCCGCAAGCGTGGTGATGATCAGCGCGATCGGGGTCTGGCCTAAGAAGATGAAGAAGCGCACCCAGGCGGCGGAAGGATCGACAACGCCAGCTGTGCCCAAGGTAGTCAACCCGGTATTGCCAAAGATGAGGACCATGGGGATGAGCAGGATGCTGATTACTGAAGCCGGGGAGGCCGGGCGATCCGGCAATTCAGCATCGCTGACCAGCGCGCCGGTTATGGCCTTCTCAAGGCGGTAGGGGTATTTCTTGCCCAAGTGGAGCCCGAAGCGGTAGCCGGAGAGATACCACGTAGGCAACGCGATGAGGAGGCCGAAGATAAGGATCAGACCGATGTTCGCGCTGAAGAACTCACCTGCTGCGACGGGGCCTGGGTGCGGTGGCACGAAGACGTGCATGACGGAGAAAGCACCGGCGGCGGGAATGCCATAGGCCAGGACTGGGCCGTCCAGGCGCCTGGCGACGGCAAAGATGACCGGCAGCATCACCATGAGGCCTGCGTCGAAGAAGATGGGAAAGCCCATGATGAGGGAAGCCACGCCCAGCGCTAGGGGCGCTTTGTTTTCGCCGAAGAGTTTCACGAGGGCGTCGGCAAGCGTTTTGGCTCCGCCGGAGGTCTCTGCCAAGCGCCCGATCATGGCGCCCAAGCCCACCAACAAGGCTACGGAACCGAGAGTCGAACCGAAGCCGCTCGTCATGGTGGGAACCACGCCATCCAGCGGGATTCCGGCGGCCAAAGCGGTGAGCGCGGAAACCGTGACAAGGGTGACGAAGGCGTGCACCTTGAAGTGGATGACGAGGATGAGGATGACGGCGATGGCCGCCACCGCAATTCCTAACAGAGGTCCGGTGCCCAGCGTGGGCTCCCAAGTGTCCATGACATTCATGAATGTTGATTTTACGTGCGCGGTGCGTGGTGATCTAGAGCTCACGCGCTGTAGTTGTGCGCGTGATTGACGGTGCTAGTCCACGCCGAGTGCCGGGCCCACCGTGGCCCAACTGATGGCTAGCTCCCGGCGGAAGAGCCCCCCACGTGTGGCGCCCGGCCGGAAGCTCGTAGTAGTCAAGATCAACGCCAGCGGCGGTGGCACGCTTGGCGTAAAAGGAACTGCACCAGTAATCCAAGCGTTCGTTGAGTCCCAAGGCTGGGAGCGGTGAGTCCTCAATATCGACATCAAAGTCTGCCGGGCCGCCGCGGGAGACGATGACAAAGGTCTTCCGCCCCTTTTGGTGATCGAGGTTGAGAACCGGCGAGTGCTGCGCCCATGCCGGATCCCATGGCGCGCCGAAAGAACGAGCTGGGTCCGTACCGTAGAAAGCCGCGCTTACCCATGCGAAGGACTGCGCGAGGATACCTGTGGTCGAAGGGCAGCCGGAGAAGGAACCAGCAACCTTGAACCGCGGATCAAAGGTCGCCAGCTCTAGAGCTGGGCCGCCCGAGTTGCTCACGCCCGCGATGCCGTCGCGGCCGTTGCCGTGAAACTCGGCGTCGATAAGCTGCGGTAGTTCCTTGGTGAGATAGGTGGCCCACTTGTATTTTCCGTGGGTGTCATGGGGCTGCGCCCAGTCGGACATCATCGAGCCATAAGCGCCGCGGGGTGATACGACATTCACGTGCTTGTCGCGGAAGAACTTGGAAGCTCCGCCACCGTCCCACCACAGTGCGTCCTCGCCTCCGCCGGCGCCGCCCAGCAGGTAATAGGTCGGGCGAGGCTGAGTATTCTCTAATCCTCCCAGAGGAAGAATGATGTCGTTAGTGATAACGCGGTCCATGGCCGGTGAATAGGCCTTAAGCTCCCACACGTTGTCTTGGATATGCCGCAGCTCGCGCAGTTGTGCCGGTGCGGTGGTCGCGGGTGGGCGCGTAGCTTCTGGTGCGACCGTCGGGATTCTCACTTGCTGAAGTAACTTCCCCCAAGCAGCGAAGATATTATCGGCAAAGAGTACTGGAGCTAGTGGGCCCAGGGCTATGGGATCGAGGGCACTGGAGTGTTGATCGATGTTCGCGATATCGCTGCTCATCGCATCCGGCGCCTGTGCGTGCGCCGGGTGAGCGTGAGTGGAGGAAAGGATCAGCCCCACTGAAAGAAGGCCCGCTAGTGCGGTGCGAGAGAAATGCATTGGTTCACAATAGCCAACTAATTGTGTACCGCGAAATGCCGTCTGCGATATGAGAGCCTCGTGAAAGAGCCGCTGGGCACAAAGAAACCCCGACCGCACGGTCGGGGGTTTCCTCTCACTCTCTCACTGCCGGACTAAGCGCCGGCGGGCTGCACTCTCTGTGAAGCGGGCGTGGGGTGTTCCTTAGAACAGGCCCTCAGCCTTCTTGCCGGTGTCCTTCACGGTGATCTCGCGGGAGTCAACGTTCTGGTCGTTGTCGGTGGAGTTATCACCCTTCAGGCGGGAAATCTGGGTCACCTCGATGTAGTTCTTCAGGCGGCCTTCCTTGGTGTTGCCGTCGCCGAAGTCCAGGTTGGCAACGCGAGCGCTCTCGCCAGCGTTAATCGGGTTGGCCAGGGTGACCTCGAAGGAGCGGGTGGAGGTCTTCTCATCGAAGCCCAAGTCGCGGATGTGCGCACCGTTGGAGGAGCGCGGGGTGATGAGGCGGTCAACGCCCTTCGGGCCCTCAGCGGTCTTGACGTCAACGCGGTACTGGACAGCTGGGAAGTCGCCGTAGTAGCGCTCGGTGCCGACGTTCTCCAGGCGGAGAGCAACGGTGCCGGCAAAGCCTGCGTGCTTAGCGCCGGAGGTGGTCAGAACCGGCTTCAGGTCCAGCTTCTGCTTGGCCTCATCGGTCTTGCCGTTATCAAGGTCCTCCTGGACCTTCTTGTCGGCTTCCTCTTCCTTCTTACCCTCAGCCTCGGACACGGCCTTCTCCTCCGGAGCGACCTCGTTGTCCTTGATGACCTCGGCGTCAGCCTCCGGGGACTTCTCTTCCTCAACAACCTTCGGGTCGTTGACGTCGGTGGTGTTCTGAGCGTCCTTGTTTGGAGCGTAGGAATCAGCGATGTCGTCGTAGAGCTTGACGCGAACCTCGTTCTTCATCGGCTGCATTGCGGACCAGAAGGTCGGGGTGGACCAGGTGCCGTTCGGCTTGCAGTACTGCTGGGTACCGGTCATGTTCAGAACGCGGAAGCCGTAGGTAGCTTCACCGGTGTGGTTCGGCGGAACATCGTACGGGCCGATGGACTGGCCAGCCTCCCAGGACAGGGAGTAGGACGCGGAAGCACCGAGCTTGGTAGCAATCTCGTGGGAGACGCCGAAGGAGCCCTCGGAGTTCTTGCCGGAGCCCTTGCCGCCTGCGTTCATGGAGGTGGTCTCAGTGCGGTCACCGTTGACGGACAGGGTGATGGACTGGGACTTGGACAGGTCCTGCTGCAGCGGGATGTCCTTCTTGGTCTGGTTGGTGGTGGAGATGGTGCCTGCTGGCATGAAGTTATCGGTCACCTTGTAGACCACGGTGCGGTGGTCCTCCCACGGGTTGCAGACCGGGCGCGGGTTGAGCACGTTGGCCTTCATGTGGTCGGAGCCGTGGGACGTGTGAACGATGGGCAGCTTGGCGTTCACAGCCGGGGTCTCTGGGTAGGACTCGGTCTGGGTAGCTGCGGAGGCAGCCGGCGCGATGAGGGCAGTGCCTGCAATCGCGAGGCCGGCGATGAGGCCGGCGGTGCGACGACGCTTGGTCATTGTTGTTCTCCTGGATGAAAATTTTTGGGGCAATGTGGTGACGCACTGCGGTGGCGCTGTAGGAGCGCTGTTGTGCCCAGTGCGTGACGTGTTGCAACGATAAGACGCTTTTCAGGATCGCGCACCCTTAGAATTGTTAATATTTTTGCCCATGGAAGTACATTTCGATCGGGTGGGTCTGAAGTGAACATTTCACTAAGAAATTTGCGCCAACCTTGGTTTTGTCACAGTAGACCGTATTCTGGGAAAACGTCTCTTTGACCGTTCGTTCACAAACTAAAGAATGACCCCATCGAGGGGTGCTTAAGGGGTGCGTTAGGGATGGGCGGCGGGTGGTTTGGCCCTGAGGGGGCAGGGATGTGGGCGCAGCCGTAGGCTTCTGAATTAAGGGATTTCTTAAAGGGGCTGCGTCATTCTTCTTCGATCTCCGGGTCTTCCGAACGGGCTTGCTCGAAGACCTCTGCCGCGGCGCGCAGATTAATGGTGCCGATGATGAGGCCGACTACGATATCCGGCCACGGGCTTGCCCATGCCAGCATGAGAAGGCCGGCGCCAAGAATGAGAATGTTGGCGGCAACATCGTTGCGCGCGGCCAACCAAGCACCGCGCGTGAGCGCGCTGCCGTGACGCAGTTGCAGCAATAACACCGCGCAGAGCAGATTGATGAGCATGGCGGCTACGGCCGTGCCGGAAAGCGTGAGCGGCTCGGGCACGGCGCCAGTGACGATCTTCCATATGGCCATGGCATAGGATGCCACGGCAGGAATCAGGATGAGTCCGGCTAGGCCATAGCTTGCTTTGCGGCGCCGAGTCCAAACTTATTTTTCTTATGAGCGGTTGTGTATTAGTCGACGATGGTGACGTCGTCCTCGCGGCGGTGCCTTTCGCCGGCGAAGCCACCGAAGGCTGTAATGAGCGCGGTGGCGGCCAGGATGATAATTCCCGGTGTAGAGCTAGGCGTGTCATTGGAGGCGTTCAGCGCGGTAGCGAGGAAAGGCAGCAGTCCCGATACTGCCGACGCGATATTGGCAGAAATGGCCACCCCGGAATAACGGACGTTAGCCGGGAAGATCTCTGAGAGTAGGACGCCCGACACGGAATAGGTGATTGTAACTAGGGACAGTCCAATGCAAACAGCAAGCGTGAGTAGTACAGCATTGCCGGTATCGATCATCGCCCACAGCGGCCACGCCATGATGGCGGTGGCAAGCGCGCCGTATCCGATAACGCGACCGGGGCCAATCTTTTCGCCGAGGCGGCCGAAGATGATGTTGATAAAGATCTGGCACACAGCGCCGAGGAGGGTGGCGTTCACGACGGTCTGGCGCTCGAAGTCCAGCGTGGTTGTGGCATAGGAGAGGACGTAGGTGCTCATGACGAAGAAGCCGCCGATTCCTAGGAAAGCTGCCGCAGAGGCGAGGCATAGTTGTGGGAAGTGTTGTGTGAAAAGCTCCTTCAGGGAGCCTTGGTGCGCGGCTTCGTCTGCCTCGGCCTCCTCTTCGAGTGCTTTGTAGACCGGGGATTCCTCAGCCTTCGAGCGAATCCACAGTGCTACTGCCAGGAAGGGGAAGGCGATGAGGAAGGGGATGCGCCAGCCCCATGAGCTCACCGCGTCATCACCGAGCATGAGTACAAGCGCGAAGGCGCCGGAGGAGAGCAACGTACCGGCGGGGGAGCCGATTTGCACGAAGGCTGCGTAACGGCCGCGCTTTTCTGCCGGCGCGTGTTCGATAGCCATGGTTGTTGCACCACCCCATTCGCCGCCGACGGCGACTCCCTGGAGCAGACGCAGGATGACCAGAGTGATAGGTGCCCAGATGCCAATGCTGTCAAAGGTGGGCAGGAGGCCAATGACTCCGGTGGCTACTCCGATAACGACGATGGAGATGATAAGGGCTGGTCGGCGCCCCATCTTATCGCCAATTTGCCCGAAAATAACCGCGCCGAGTGGGCGGGCGAGGAAGCCTACGCCGAAAGTGGCGAAGGAGGCGAGGGTGGCGCCGGTGCCCGACATTCCAGAGAAGAAGAGTTCGTTGAAGACGAGCGCGGCGGCGGTGCCGAAGAGGAAGAAGTCATACCATTCGAGGGCTGTGCCGACGAATGCGGAACTGGCGATGCGGAAGACGTCCTTTGAGTCGACCTTGATTTCCTCGGCGCCGGATTGGGCCGAGGCGGCCGGCGCTGCATGGGTAGTCATATCGAGGTGCTCCTTATGTGAAATGCATTACCTTTCTATGGAACATTAGGTGCGCGTCACCTTGGGGTGAATGGGGCGGAGAGTTTTCTATGCATTGCCCCACTGGCCGAGTGCTGTGGTTGTGTCTGTGCACAAGTGCTATCGGGCAGTGCGATGGAGTGCTAGCAAAGCTCGCGCGGCATCCTTTGGGCGAGTGATGTCAAGACCGGTGAGCTCGTTGACGTGTCGTAGGCGGTTGAGCACGGTATTGCGGTGGCAGTGCAGCGCTTCCGCGGAATCCTTGATGGACCCGCAGTCCAGGTAGGTGGTGATGGTCAGGTAGAGCGGCGCGTGGTGAAGCCGTAACTCGGCGATTGTCTGGGTGAGCTCCGTCATGCCGCTGGCGGTGAAGTCTGCGAGGGCATCCCCGGCGACGGCCCAGAGTGCATCGGGCGCTACGGTGAGTTGGTTCAGCGGCCCGGTGGCGTCGAAGATGTGTGGTGCCTGATGTGCAGCCGCGCGCGCTCCGGCTAGTCCGGTGACGTTGCGAAAGAGCACCCCGGAAATATCTGCCAACTCTTTGGTCCTGCGTCCTGTGGAATGGCTGATGGGGCACTGTTCACTGGGCCAAAAGGCCACAAACATCCCGCGCACACCGTGGCCGAAGGCCTTGCCGGAGGAGATGGGTTCGTCGAGAAGTGCGCGCAACTCCACCGCCGCAGTGGGGTGGGCCACCACGACATCGAAGTGGCAATCGGCATCCAGGTTGAGCGCGCGGGTGATTTCCGCAATGCCGAGCGTGCCCAGTGATTCGGCCGCAAAGAGCCTTTCCAAATGTCGGGCGTGGGCGCGGTGCACGTCGTGCTGCCCGCGCGCTTCTTCTAGGCGGTAGGCGTCGCGTACCACCAGGTTGTACATCGTCACAACGGAATGCAGCTGGGTCACGTGGTCGATGAGCACTTCCTGGTCCGCGCCGGCGGCCCGGCGTAAATGCTCCCAGAGGACCGTGAAGTCGAGCTGGATGGCGTCGATCAGCGTTGCTAATTCCACACCCTGGTGTGCGCGCCGCCGACCCAGGCTCTGCGCGTGGGCGCGCAGCTCCTCCTCATCCATCGCGCCGACCAGCACATCGGAGATGCGAGCGAGGACCTCAAAGGCTGTAAGGCGTAGCTCGTCCTCGCTCACTAGTGAGTCGCCATAGCGCCCTGAGCGGCTAAAGGCGGTGAGGAAATCCTCCACCAGCCGGGGGATGGTGCCCTGGACCTCCGCAACGATATCGTGCCAGCGTTGTTCGTGCATGTGCACAACGCTACACGGTGGTCACTGGTGAATTGCCCTCACTGCGGGGAGGTGTATCACTTCTACGTTTAACCTGTGGGGGCAGACACAGCACGTACCGCGTGCAGTTCGTTGGAGAAACAGGAGAACACAGGAGGACGCATGATCACGCGCATCGACAACGCCCACATCCTGACCCAAGACCCTGCGCGGCCAGTCACGGATGCGGTGGCCTTTGCCAACGGGCGCATCCTGGCAGTGGGGCAGGCCGCCCGTGACCTGCCAGCTGACCAGGTGTGCGATGCCGGCGGGCGCACGCTGAGCCCTGGTTTTAATGACGTGCATTCCCACACCGTGTGGTCTGGCCAAACGCTGCTGGAAGTCGACCTCTCCCGGGCCACAGCGCCAGAGGATGTCTACTCTGCATTGCACGAGGCCGAGCCCAACCCCGACGGTTGGGTAGTGGCCGCAGGGTTTCGCCCCTCCGGGCTGGATGCGCCGGTGGAGATAGAGCAGCTTGACCGCGTGACCGGCGGGGCTCCGCTGCTCATCAAACACAACTCGGGTCATGCCTACACGGTGAACACCGCGGCCCTGCACGCGGCAGGCGTTGACCCCGCCAACCCGCCGGAGGTGGAAGGCGGCGAGTTCGTTTGCGATGCCGATGGCCACTGCACTGGGCTGCTCGACGAAAACGCTATGCGCGCTATCCAAGAGGTGACACTGCCGGAATCCGGCGAGGAGATTGCCCGCGCCCTAGAACTGGCCACGCGCCGCTACCTCGAACGTGGACTGACCTCTGTCACGGATGCCGGTGTGGCTGGCGGCTGGATTGGGCACAGCCCGCGCGAGATTGCGGCCTATCAGAACGCCACCCTGCACACCCGCATGCAGGTGATGGTGACCATGGATGTGCTCCACGAGATTTCCGGACACGCCTCCGACGGGACCGGCTGGGGACTGGATGGTGGCCTGCGCACCGGCTTCGGCGATGAGTGGCTGCAGATCGGACCAGTGAAGATTTTCAGCGATGGCTCCCTGCTGGGAACCACTGCTGCGCTGAGTGAAAACTATGCTTGTTGCTCCCACCACGGCTACTTCCAGGGTGACCCAGAACAGATGCGCACCCGCGCGTTGCGAGCGGCGAATTCGGGCTGGTCACTGGCCATTCACGCCATTGGGGATGCAGCGGTGGATTTTGCGATTGAGACGCTGGAGGAGGCCGTCGACAAGCATGCCGTGCCCGCCATGCCGCACCGCATCGAGCACGGCGGCGTGGTGCGCCCCGATCAGATTGAGCGCCTGCGCGGCAAGCCCATCGTGGTGGTACCGCAGCCGTTGTTCATCCCGACTTTCGGCGATGCGATGGCGGATGCCCTCGGCCCGGAGCGCACCGCGTGGAGCTACCCGGGCAAGCGGCTTCTCGACGCCTCCCTCATCCTCCCCGGCAGCTCCGATCAGCCCGTGGCACCAGGCGTGCCCCTGGAAGTCATGCAGGCCTTCGTGGAGCGGCGCACCGCCTCAGGCCGGGACTACGGGCCTAAGGACCGTCTGACCCCCGCCGAGGCCCTCTACGCCTATACCGCAGGTTCGGCCGCGGCGACGGGCTGGGCCGGGCGCAAAGGGCAGGTAATGCCTGGGCAGCTGGCGGATTTCGTGCTGCTTTCCCAGGACCCGCTGCAGACTGAAGATTTATCCCCCATCGACGTGGCCGCCACCATCGTGGGCGGCGAGCTGCGCTACGGAAGCTTTTAAGGAGTAGACATGCGAGCAACCACCAACGAACAATTCCTGGCCGATTTCCAAGCCATGTCCGCCAACGGTGCCACGCCAGGCGGTGGCGTGGAACGACAGGCGGCCAGTGCTGGCGATAACCTCAACCGCGCCTGGTTCCACGAGGTTCTAGAGTCCCTCGGCGCGCGCGTCATCTATGACGAGATCGGGAACCAATACGGGCTCTTTGAGCTCGCCCCCGGCGCCGAGTACGTGGGCCTGGGCTCACACCTGGATTCGCAGCCCTTGGCAGGCCGTTTCGACGGTGCTTATGGCGTGCTGGCCGCAGCCCATGCCGCCGGGCGCGTGGCGAAGTCGGGTGCCAAGGCGCGCTATAACCTGGCGGTCATCAACTGGTTCAACGAGGAGGGCTCGCGTTTTGCGCCGTCCATGATGGGCAGTTCCGTGTTCGTGGGGACGCTGGCGCTTGACCGCGCCCACTCCGCCACCGACCTTAGCGGCGTCACCGTCGCGCAGGCCCAAGAAGAGGCGGGCTGGGCCCCGCGCGGCGAAGCCCCGAAGCTCGCAGCCTATGCGGAAATTCACGTCGAGCAAGGCAAGGAACTTGAAGCTGCCGGCAACACGATTGGACTGGTTACCGCTACCTGGGGCGCGAAGAAATTCCAGGCGGTGGTCTCCGGTGAGCAGGGCCATACCGGTTCCACTCTGATGGCCGATAGGAAGGATGCGCTCTTCGGCGCCTCCCTCATCATCGCCTCAGTAGAGCGCCTCACCCACGAATTCGCCGAAGGCCAGCTGCAGGCTTCGGTCTCGCAGCTAACACTGGAGCCGAACTCGCCCGTGACCATCGCCCGCGAGGTGCGCTTCAACGTGGATGTGCGCTCCCCCTCCACGGAGGTGCTGGACAAAGCCCAAGCACGCCTGCAAGAGATTATTGCCGAAGCAGAGGAGGAATCGCGCACCTCAGTAGAGCTGTCGCCAACGCACGAGTGGGCTCTCAACCCCTACCCGGCGGCCGGCGTGGCGCTGGCCCGGGAGGTCGTCGAAGAACTGGGCTACTCGCACCAAGAGATCTACACGGTGGCCGGCCATGACTCGACCAACCTCAAGGAGGTGGTGCCGACGGTCATGCTCTTCATCCCCTCCGTCGACGGCATCTCACACAACGAAAAGGAATTCACCACGGAGGAAGACTGCGTGGCTGGGCTGGACGTGCTGGCGCACGTGGCGCAGCGCCTCGTGGAAAACGGTTGCGGGGAGGATTAGGCCCCTAGCGCGGCCCTGCACTAGTCATCCGCGCTAGTCCTCATCACTCCACGGCACATACCCGAAAGCCTTCAGCGCGGTCTCGAACCCACGCTTCATGGTGGTTAACTCTTCCTCGCTGAACTCATAGGTGCGCAGGCGTGCCGGGCCGGTGAGGGGGACGTGGAGCAGGAAGCGCCGGCCTTCCTCTGTGATGCTGCACAGGCGGCGGCGCAGGTCCTCTGGATCATCGTCGATGGCAATGAGATCGTCACGCACCAAGCGCTTGACCGCCTGCCCGATGGTGGCGGGCTGCCAACCCAGCTCCTTGCGCAGTTGCAAGATGGGAATGGGGCTCTTTTTATCGATCAGCCGGAGGAGCGAAAGGTGCGAACCGGTGATGCCGTACTCGCGGCGTGCTTCGGTATCGAAGCGCGCGCGGGCGCGTTCGAAGCGGCGGTATTCCGCGATGGTCTCATCGATGAGGTCAAAATCCGTCACGTGATCAAGCCTAAGAGCTCGGGGTTGGTGGCCGCAAATGTTTATAGCGGCAACTCTATCCAAAGGTGGAGGGATCGATGGGGCGTTGCGAATGGGGGAGCTTTTCTACTACGAGGCGGTAGGAGTCCGTCACGAGTTCGGCCAGAAGTTCCGGGGTCAGCTGGGGATCTGGGTGCACCGACACCCAATGCCGCTTATTCATGTGATAACCGGGCGTGATGAAGGAGTGCTCGCTACGCAACGCTTCTGCATCCAGGGGATCGGCCTTGAGGATGGCCTGCTGGCGGCCAGTGACCGCAGTGAGAAGGAGGAAGACCTTGCCGCGCACCTTAAACACGTCCCAGTCTGGTCCAAAAGGATGCGTCAGCGTGGCGCCGGGGAGTTCCATGGCGTGGGCGGTGGCACTGGAGTGAAGGTCCAGGGCGCTGGAGCCGCTTGAGCAGGAGTTCATGTGAACCAGACTAGGTGAAAACACCGTTGGGCCCCGTCCTCCGATTCCTCGGGGAGGGGCCCAACGGCGTCTCTATCAAGTCCCTCCAACTATCAGCCATTGGCCGCCCTCTGGAGGGTGAGGGGTTCTCTCTCTCGCATGCGCTCTCTCAAACGCACAACATGGAGTATGGAGGCCAACGCTGGCACCGCCATGAACTCTTCCTGGCAGTTTTCTGCTAGTCAAAAATCTTCTAGTCAAAGTGCGCGGGGCGCTTTTCTAGAAAGGCCATGACGCCTTCCTTGTGTCCAGCAGAGTCCATCTGCGCATACTGCGTGGGCTCTTCCCAGGCAAGTTGTTCGTCTAGCTGGCCCAGGGCCGTGCGGTTGATGGCCTCTTTGGCTTTTGCGAGGGCATCGCGCGGCGCGATGTGCAGGCGCTGCGCTAGCTGCAGCGCGGCCTCGAGGGCGTGGCCCTGGTGCGTGCGTTGGGCGACGATCCCAGCTGCCTCCGCTTCGGCGACGCCGAGCTTGTCCTGGAGAAGTGCCAGTGCAAGTGCGCGGTGGCGCCCGACGGAGGCGAGCGCGGTGAGGCTCACGCCGCCGTCGGGGGTGAGGCCAATCTTGCCGAAAGGCAGCGTGAAATAGGATTCTTCACCAGCGACGATGAGATCACAGGCGAAGGCTAGCGAGGCACCTGCGCCAGCGGCAGCACCTTCGACCGCAGCGATGACGGGAATCTCCGCGGCCTGGATTTCGGTGACGAGCGCATTGAGCTGGGGCAGCATGGTTGACTCGGCGGGGTTCGGCGCTTCGCCCGCAGCCTGCGCGTCGGCAGCTGCCTGCGCTGCGGCCACGAGGTCCGCGCCGGCACAGAAGGCGGTCTCATCGCCAGTGATGATGAGGGCGCGTACGGAGGGGGCAGAGGAGGCGGTGGCAAGCGCTGCAGAGAGTGCGAGACAATGCTCCTTGGCAATGGCATTGCGCCGCGCGGAGTTGTTGATCTGGGCAATAAGTGCGGAGCCTTCGCGGTGGGTGAGGATGGCGTCGGTCATGGTTTAATCCTTAACAAGCTCGGTGAGGGAGGAAATGATGCGTGCGGCATCGGCGGAGATGCGGGAGACGATCTCGGAGCAGGGGGCCACGTCGTGGATGAGTCCCTGCGAGGTACCGCAGGTCCACACGCCGGCATCCAGGTCACCCGTTTCGTAGACGGCACGGCCGCGCTTACCGGCGACGAGGTGGCGGATATCCTCGAACTCAGCGCCTTGGGCAAGGCGCTCAGCCACCTCGTCGCTTATGGCGTTTCTGGCCACGCGGGTGGAATTGCGCAATTCTCGGAGGATGAGCTGGGTATCCAGCTCGCTGCGCTCCACGATGGCTTGCTTGACGTTCTCGTGTACTGGAGCCTCGGTGGAGGCCATGAAGCGGGTTCCCATGTTGATGCCTTCGGCGCCTAATGCCAGTGCGGCGGCTAGCCCGCGGCCGTCCGCGAAGCCACCCGAGGCCACGATGGGAATGTCCAGTTGGTCGGCGGCGGCGGGGATGAGGACGAGGCCCGGGATATCATCCTCGCCAGGGTGGCCGGCACATTCGAAGCCGTCGATGCTGACGATGTCCACGCCGATTTTCTGGGCGCTGAGCGCGTGCCGCACGGAGGTGCATTTGTGGATGACAGTGATGCCAGCATCCTTGAAAGCCGGCATGTGGTCCTTGGGGTTGTTACCGGCGGTTTCTGCGATCTTCACGCCTTCCTCAATGATGACGTCGCGGTATTCCGCATAGGGCGGTGGGGTAATTGCAGGGAGCATGGTGAGGTTGACGCCGAAGGGCTTGTCGGTGAGCTCGCGGGTGCGGCGAATTTCGTGGCGCAGATCCTCCGGGGTGGGCTGAGTGAGCGCGGTGATGACACCGAGCCCGCCGGCGTTAGATACGGCTGCGGCGAGTTCGGCACGGCCGACCCACTGCATGCCGCCTTGGATGATGGGATGCTTGATACCAAGCATCTCGGTAACACGGGTGGAAATCATGAGCGTTGTGCTCCTTCGTGGTGGGAAAGCGTGGGGGAGTGATGACTGAGTTCCTGAACTAAACGTCAGTGAATGGCTATTCGGAAAAATGGGAACGTAGTCGCTCGATAAGGTCATCGGATAGGGCGATGGAGCGGCGGGCGGAGACGTCGATAAGCACCAGCGTCGCCGTGGCAAACACGCACGGGGTGCCATCCTGAATGAGTTCGTGGGCGACTTGATAGGAGGTGTTTCCGATGCGAGAAATCCACACGCGAGCCTCGATGGAATCGGTGTAGGTGAGCTCGGCGTCATACTGGACTTCGAGAGAACGCACCACGTGAGCATAGGAATCGGTGGCGACGGGGCCGGTGAGAGTGGCGGCTGCGCGGACGCGCGCTTCCTCCAGGAGGGTGACCACTGTGGCGTTGTTGACGTGGGCGTTGGCGTCTTGGTCGGACCACCGCAAGGCGAGGGTTATGGGGATGGCGTTGGCGGGCGCGCGCATTGTTCCTCCTGGGGCAAGCGGGTAGAGTGATGCACATTACTATACATACGAATTGTGGTTCGTCGCTCGAATCGTGAGGAGAATGCCATGACAGATCTTCTGGGAATCGATGCTCTGCTGAGCGAAAAAGAAAAAGCTACCCGCGACCGCGTTGCCGCACTGGTGGATGAACACATTCGGCCGCATGCGGGGCAGTGGTACGAGGAAGCGATGCTGCCGGAGTCGATCCTCCCGGTGCTCGCGGAGGCCGGTCTGTTCGGAATGCATCTGGAAGGCTATGGCTGCGCCGGGCGCTCCGCGGTTGAATACGGACTAGCCATGCAGGAGCTGGAAGCAGGGGACTCCGGTATCCGCACGGTGGTATCGGTGCAAGGATCGCTGGCAATGTCGGCGATTTATAAGCACGGCTCGGAGGATCAAAAGCAACAGTGGCTTCCCAAGATGGCCGCCGGTGAAGTCATCGGTTGCTTCGGGTTGACGGAGCCGACTGCCGGTTCGGACCCGGCAAGCATGGCGACGGTGGCGCGCTACCGCTCTGGTGAATGGGTCATTGATGGTGCGAAGCGTTGGATCGGTTTGGCGAGCGTTGCTGGGGTAGCCATCATCTGGGCGAAGGTTTCTGAGGAGGACGCGGCGGCTGCCGGGGTGGAAGCGGGCGTGCGCGGGTTCATCGTGCCGACGTCTACGCCAGGCTTTAACGCCACCCCAATTACCCGCAAGCTGTCCATGCGCGCTTCCATTCAGTGCGATATTGAATTGGGCAGCGTTACTCTGCCTGCTGATGCACTGCTGCCCAAGCATCCAGGGCTCAAGGGTCCGTTTATGTGCTTGAACGAGGCTCGCTTCGGCATCAGCTTTGGCGCTTTGGGCGCTGCTCGTGATTCTTTGGAGGCGGCTCTGGCCTATGCCAAGGAGCGCAAGCAATTCGACCGCTCGCTGGCGTCCTTCCAGCTCACCCAGCAGAAGCTGGTGGACATGGCGGTGGAGCTGAACAAGGGGCAGTTGCTGGCACTGAACCTGGGCCGCGCCAAGGATGCAGGCACGCTGGAGCCCTACCAGATTTCGGTGGGCAAGCTGGCTAATTGTCGCACCGCCATCGACATTTGCCGCCAAGCCCGCACCATCCTGGGCGGCAACGGTATCACCGCGGACTACTCGCCGCTGCGCCACGCCGCCAACCTGGAATCAGTGCGCACCTACGAGGGCACCGATGAGATCCACACGTTGATTCTGGGGCGCGTGCTGACGGGGGAGCAGGCGTTTAGTTAGCTTCTGGTGTCCTTCGGCTTCGGGGCGTTCGGATCGATTGGGCGGCCGTCAGCATCCAGATCATTGAGCTCGGCCAGTTCAGTGAAGTCGGCCTGCGCGTCGGCGAAGCCTTCCTCCGGATCAATTTCATCGAAGTTGCGGATGGTGCCGTCGCGCTCGTCCTTGAACATGTCCTTGCCGTAGACGACGAGCACCATGATGATGCCGGCAGCGAAGCCCCAGGCGGCTCCCTGTGTAGCGAGAACGCCGGCGGTGACACCTGCGATGCCAAGATCCTTTTGGTTCTTGGATTCCATGATGCCGACGCGCACGGACACGAAGCCCTGGATGATGAGAGTCAGAGCCAAGCCCACCGGCAGGATGGGCTCAACGAAGGAGGTGATCGGCAGCAGCAGAAGACCTACGTTGGTGCCCCAACGGAAGGAGCCCGCGCCGCCGAAGATGGTGCGCATGGCGCGCTTGCCCTGCTTGTAGCGCTCGACGATGACCACGTGCATTGCCGCCCACAGCGGGCCACACATGGCGACGTCCGGTCCGATAATGGACATCAGCATGTTGCGGCCACCAAAAAGCAGGTGTGCGCGCGACGGGCTGTAGACCACGGCTTCGTCCGTGCGGACGTGGTCGGCTTCTTTGAGCACTGCGTTGGCCTGCAGGACGTCACCGAAGACGACGATGTAGGCAGCCAGCACCGTGGGGATGGCGGTAAGGAACATGTGCGCCGGCGGCAAACCAACGCCGAAGACGGTGTACTCAGACCACAGAGTGATGAAGTCCGGCTTGGAGAAACCCCACTCCACGTCCGGCCAGGGGGCCTCGCCCGCCAGCGGCGCGACAAAGACCGCGACGAAGATAGCAGGCAGGATGCCTAGCGAAGCCAGGAAGCGCCAGCCGGCGGCTTTCTGTCGCAGGGCTTGGAAGCCACGGGAGTACATGAGGAAGAAGGCCACGGCCACCGCGATGGTGATGGTAATGGGGAAGGAGTGGAAACGTCCGCCTTCCTGGAACACCGAGATGATGGCAGCGATACCAGCGCCAAGGACGATGCCGGAGCGCAAGCCAGAGGGGATGAGGCGGACGACCTTCGATGCCCATCCCGTTATGCCTAGCGTTAAGGAGAATATGCCCAGCATGAGCTGGAAGCTGATCAGCGCCCAGATGCGCTGCTCACCCTCCGGGAAGGTCTGGATGTAGACCGTCAACAGTGGAATGGCCGGGGTAATCCAGCCGGGGACAACTGGGTCGCCCAGGATGTGGTGGGTGAGGTAGAGAAGGCCATTGAGCATGACGACGGCCAGCGCCGCTTCGTAGGGCATGCCGAGGGCCTCGGTCATCAGGGGGATAGCGCCCAGGTCGACCACGCACATAAACAGGCCTTGGGCGAAGTCCGGCCATTCCATGCGGTAGTGCACGAAGGGGAGGCGGACATCGAAAGGCCCCATCTTCCAGTGGGGCGAAGCTTGACCGATGCCCTGGTCTTCAGGTTCGGTGGCTTCGGTGGTTTCGGCCATGACGGCCTCCTTTCAAAGAAAAGGGACCAAGCCCAGCGGGCGTGAAGCGCGCGGGGCTTGGTGAGGAAAGGTGAGAGATTTGTTGAGGTTTAGCCGAGCTCTGTTTAGTCGAACTCGATGATCTGGCGCAGGGCTGCACCGTCGGAGAGGCGGTCCATGGCGGTGTTGATGTCCTCGAGCTTGATGTGATCAGAGATGAGGGCCTCTGCGTTGAGCTTGCCCTCACGCCATAGCTGTTCGTACTTCGGGATATCCTTCGACGGAACGGAGGAACCCAGGTAGCAGCCGTGCACGCGGCGTGCTTCACCGGTCATTACGAGCGGGTCGATGGTGATGGTGGAGCCCGGTGCCGGCAGGCCAACGGTGACGGTCAGGCCGCCCGGTGCGGTGACCTTGTAAGCGGTCTCCAGTGCCTTCGGGTGGCCGGCAGCCTCCACGACGGCGGTGAACTTCTTGCCAGACTCTTCGGCTTCCTGCGGGGTCATGGCGGAGGTGGCGCCGATTTCGAGGGCCTTCTCGCACTTGTCCTTTTGCATGTCGATGCCCACGATCTCCTTCACGCCGAGTGCAGCGGCGGTAATGATCGCGGCCATGCCTACTCCACCGAGGCCAACGACAGCGATGCTGTCCTCCGGCTTCGGATCAATCTCGTTGAGGACGGCGCCGCCACCGGTGAGGATGGCGCAGCCGAGGATAGCGGCGATGTCCGCCGGGACATCGGAGCCCACCGGTACGACGGAGAGCTCGGAGACCACGGCGTGGGTGGCGAAGCCGGAGACACCGAGGTGGTGCTGAACCGTCTCACCGTTGCGGGTGAGGTGGCGGGTGCCGCGGATGAGGGTGCCCTCGTTGTTGGTCTTGGAGCCAACCTCACACGGCATCTTGCCGTCGGTCTTGCAGCCGGCACACTCGCCGCAGCGCGGGAGGAAGGTCATGACCACGTGGTCGCCAACCTTGACGTTGGTAACACCCGGGCCGATTTCCTCGACGATGCCGGCGGACTCGTGGCCTAGCAGCATCGGCAGCGGACGGGGGCGGTTGTTGTTGACCACGGAGAGGTCGGAGTGGCAGAGGCCGGCGGCGGTGATCTTGACCAGAATCTCGCCCTCGCCGGGAGCGGAGAGCTCGAGCTCGCTCACGGTGATGGGCTGAGAGTCGGCGTAGGGGCGCTCATCGCCGGAGCGCTCCAGAACGGCGCCGCGAATGGTAATCGTGTCAGACATTGATACCTCCAGACATCGGATGGGGTTAATGCATCGCAATGTACGCCACGTCACGTGGGGGAGGGTGAGAACGGTATGGGAAAAACTACACCCAATATATGTGCGGATGGAGAATTTTCTACCCGCTGAGCGCGTGAGCACGCAGCGCTACGAAAACATCGAGCCCGCGCTGACCCACGGCCCACTCATCACCCATGAGCTCAGCGATCCGGTCGAGTCGCTGGCGCACCGTATTGGGGTGGATAAACATGGCGCGAGCTGTTTGCGGGATGCTGTGGCCGGAGAGCAAGTAGTGGTGCGCGGTATCGGTCAGCTCCGTGGAATGCTCCGCGTCATAACGCACCAACGGGCCGATCGTGCGCGTGGACAGCGCGCTCAACGCCTGCGGGTCCGCGCCCAAGATGAGGCCGACGGTGCCCAAGGTATCTTCGGTGACTAAGCGGCCTTGTACGCCGAGTGCTAAAGCTGACTCCAAGTAGGCCATAGCGGAATCGTGGGCGCTGCGTGCCGAATCCAGCCCGTCGAAGCCGATGGCAGAAACCGTCAGGTCAGAAAACTCAGACAGCAGCGGGGCCAGTGCCTTATCAATTGCTCGATCCGGCTGGTACAGCACACATACGTGCTGGTCGTGGTGTGTGATAGCGGCATTTCCCGGCAGAAAGTGCTCTAGTTGCGGGCGAGTTGGCAAACTCTTTGCCGAGTGTAAGCCGACGAAATAGAGCTGTACCGAAGAATTCAGGCTGATTCCCGTTAGGTGGCGCAGACGAGCGATCTCCTCGCGCCCAGCATTACCCAGAGCGACGGCGTAGACGAGGTCATCGACTTTGCGCGCGGTGGCGTCGACAAGCGCTTCGGCAAAAAGAGCAATCGCAGTAAAGGCAGCGGAGGCGTGGCTGATGACGCGCAGTTCGGCATCGCTGAGCTCTTTGTCCACGCCAATCGTGCCTAAGGCCCGCCCGTTGAACTCCACGGGGAAGGTACTGGTTGGGGGAGTGTTCGGGGCACCTTCCGTGGTCCATAGGGACACCGGTGCATCGAGGCTATCAGCCAACACGCGTTCGAGTTCCTCAAAACTCGCGTTATTCATCAGCACGTGGAGCAGCTGCGTGTTGACCTCATTGAGCCACTGCAGTTCTTCGACATGGCGGCTGAGCGCAATCTGGGAGCGGGTCAATTCGGCCACGGACTCGCCTTGGCTCTCGATGACTTGCGCATTCTCCAGCGCCACGGAGGTAATAGAGCCAAGCACCTCGAGGGCCGCGATTTCTTCGTGCGTGTAGTGGCGGGGGTGGCGGTCGCCCACGAGCAGCGCGCCGATGGTGCGCCCGGCGATGCGGATCGGGGCGCCGAGGATTCCGCGGATTCCTTCGGCTTCTACCGCGCGGTCCACGTAATCTACGTGCGTAACGTTGGGATCTGCGGAATGGTCATAGGTCCACGCTGGGCGGTTGGTGGCGGCCACGATGCCGAGGACTCCGGAGCCCATCGGCATGTTGATGGTGCGGAATTCCTCCGTGACGACACCGCTGGTGGCCAGCACCTTGGTAAAGCCGGTGTCCTCATCGTTGAGGCTGAGATAGCCCACGTCGGTGCCGATGGTGGAGCGCGCGTGGCGCACGATGGCCTGGAAGATATCAGTCGATTCGCGGCCGGAGTTGAGCATGTGGGAGACGTCGAGCAGTTTGGTCGACATCACCCGCCATGTGTGGTTGGCGCGCATGGTCTCTTCGATGGCCCGAAGCGCGCCAAGCTCCTCGGCCGCCAATTGCTCGCGCAGCTCGTCGGGGACACGGGTGCCAGTGCTTAGGTGGTTTAGAATCTCGCCAAACTCGCTCATGATTACATGCAGTGTAGCCGGGATTGGCACCACTATGCTTATCTATTCGCGCAGCTTAGCCCGCAACATCTTGCCAGTCGCAGTTTTGGGGACCTCGTCGATGAATCGCACTGACCTTGGATACTTGTAGGCAGCCATATTCTCCTTAGCCCAAGAAATGATCTCCTCTTCAGAGGTCACTCCCTTGTATTCGGGACGCAGCACGATGAAAGCTCTGACGGATTCTCCTCGTCGGTCGTCCTGGTAACCAACGGCCACGGCCTGCTGGACTGCAGGGTGGTCTTGGAGATACTTCTCCACTTCTTCTGGGAAGACCGAATAACCATTGGATTTGATCATCTCTTTGAAGCGACCTTCGAAGAAGAGGTAGCCATTCTCGTCCAAATATCCCATGTCGCCTGAGAAGTACCGTCCACCGATTTTCGCAGCTGCAGTGGCTTCTGGCTTGCCCTTATAGCCGAGAAAGACTGCTGGGCTTTCTACACTGATTTCTCCTAGTTCGCCAGGGCTAAGCTCACGGTTGCGGTCTTCCGGATCAGTAATCTTGATGTCGGTCTGGAAAGTAGGCCGCCCAGTGCTTCCCCAAACGATCTGGTCAGGAGGAGTCATCGTATCCGCAGTATGAGTCTCGCTCATTCCGTAGGCAAACTCAAAGAAGTCCTGACCGGTTTGTTCTTTCCACTGGTCGGACAGTGATTCCGTGATTTGTGAGCCAAAGCTCGTACCCATGCAGACACGAAGCCTGTCCATTTGAGAAGCACGATCCGTAGCTAGGATTTCAGTATTCATCGGCGGCGTTGTGTATGAGACCGTCATCCCGTACCGAGATGCCATAGTTACGAAGTCCTCACCATCGAAGCGCGCTTGAAGAATCATCGAAGCACCCGCAACGAAGACAGCAGACATTCCAACAATTTTTCCAGCCACATGGAAAATCGGCATCGAGGCGGAAACCTTGTCAGACGGTGTATATCCAAAGTTAGCTGCGACGCAGTTAGCTTTAAAAGTGCAGTTTGTGTAAGACAGCATTGCGCCTTTGGGCAACCCGCTAGTACCGGAGGTGTAGATGATTAGAGCGCAGTCTTCATCAAGGTTGATTTCTGGCTTAAGGAGAGACTCAACTTCGTCCACAGGATCGCTCTGTGCCGTTGCCTTCTCCCAAGAAATATGGTCGAGCGCAGTCGTACGCCGGTCCGGCATACGGAAGTTGAACTCCTGTGAGTGCTCTTCGCGATCTAGAGCATCGTCGAAAGAAGTGACGATCAAAGTATGAACTGAGGTTTCGTCTGCCTTTTCATATTCGACGAGCAATTCTTCGCTAGCGATGAGTGCAACTGCTTCCAGGTCGTTGAGCTGATATGACAGTTCTTTTGCTTTGAGCATGGGGTTGCAAGGGCTGACGACCGCGCCTAGCTTCTGAACAGCAAGATAAGAAATCACAAATTGCGGACAGTTTTGCATGTAAAGCGCGACTACGTCTCCAGTCCTGATCCCCTCGTGGGCCAAGGTCGTTGCTAGCGCCAATGCTTTTTGCTCAAGCCATCCATAAGTGAATTCAGACCCGTAAAAATAGATTGCGGTTTTCTCTGGGGTATTTTCGGCGTGCTCCGAGAAATACTGAGCCAAAGTTTGCGGCTTGAAGAAGGTCAGACCTTCATCCGGAACGTATGTGGTCAATGGCTTGGTCATGATAGTCCTTTCTTGTTTAGCGGCCGGTGAAATAGGGGTCCCTTTTTTCGCGGAACGCAGTACGGGCCTCGATGTGGTCTTCGGTAAGCGTTGACGAGACCGTGGAGTGGGCCTGCATGAGCCACGCTGCACTTTCATCGAGATGCTGAGTTGCGCCCATGGTTTTCTTCATGAGCGAAATGGACTTTGTGGGCAGTGACGCTAGCTGCTTAGCAAGAGACTCTGCTTCAGCATCCAAGTCTTCGGGCTCACAGATTGTCGATACGAGTCCGAAGTTTGAAAGTTCGGACACAGGAACAAATTCCCCCGTTAGTAACAGTCTGTTTGCGAAAAGACGGTTTGTTAGGCGTGGGAGCAAGGTTGTTCCCGATGAGAAGCCACGGAGTACGAAGGGAAGGCCGATCTTGGTGTTCGAAGACGCGACGATGAAGTCAGAGGCAAGCGCAAGCTCTAGCCCGGCTCCCATAGCAAATTTGTGCAATACCGCAACAACAGGTTTCGGGCATTCACGAATCGCAGTGCAGACTTTTGGGTAACCGTCCAAGAATTCTCGAATCTTGTCCTCCGGCACGGGACAGTTGTCTGTGCCCATATCGATGAGGTCATCACCTGCGCAGAAAGCTTTGCCTTCTCCGCGCAGAATAATCGCTCGAACATCGGGATTATCGCCCAGTTCCGCGAGCGTAATTTCAAGGCCACGCAGCATTTCGAACGTTAGAGCGTTGAGGGATTCGGGTCGGTTGAGCGTTATTGAAGCAATAGAACCCTCAGTTTCAACCACCACGCTATCGGTGAAAGACTTAAGCATCACTGGCTCCTTGTTGATTAGATTCGTTTGGCTGCGCGCTAAGGTGCGCGGACAGTTTTACTCGAACCGGCTCGGGTACTTCCTCTGGTCTTCTGGTGCGCGGGTCAACGTTTACATAGGTCACCTCAGATTCAACGCACAGTTCACCTTCTTGGTAGAGCTCCTCATGAAGGGTCACTGAAGTTCTGCCAAGACGCGAAATCGACGTGTGGATTGCGACTTCCGGTACCCAATTCACTTCTTTTAAGAAGTTCAATTCGTAGCGAACAACGAGAAGCGTCCAGGGATCTGTCACAAGATCAGGGTCAAACTCGGCGAAGAAATCTCTGCGCGCAGCTTCGAACCAGGCAGGAAACTTCGTATTGTTTATGTGCCCAACCGCGTCAGTTTCGTTGAAGCGCGGCGTGATAGTCGTCTTATACATTGTTTCCCTCTTTGGAGACTGATCCAGAATTCGACGTTTCGAAGGAGCTCTCGTTGGCATCAGCGTAGGGCTGTGTTCCATTCAGCTCCGCCATGGCGATGCGATTAAACTCCTCCGCTTCAGCGTCAGTTACCTCACGGCTGTGAGCGATTGTGATGCGTCGAATTTGCTCTGGAGTCGCAGGCTTGAAGATGTAGGCGCTAATGATGCAAGCAACAGCGGACAAAGGCAGAGCGAAGGCAATCTCGGATAGCGGTGGAAGATCGAATCCAAAGAGAAGTACAAGGTATGCGATACCACCGAAGCTGGCACCGACGAAAGCGGCACTACCGCTAATTCTGCGCCACCAAATTCCGAGTAGCGTCGGGAAGAAAAGGGAGGAAGCGAGGAGGCCCATTGCTGCTGAGTACAGAAGGGTAAGGAATTGCGGCGGATTTAGAGAAAGAACTAGCGTGAGTACGCCAAATCCTAGAATTCCGAGCTTGGTAATCTTACGCTTTGTCGCATCGGACGTGCTCGGCTTAAGCTGACCGATCAGGTCGTAGGAAAGAGCTGCGGCCAATGCAAGGAGCATTGCCGAGACAGAAGACATAACAGCAGCAAAAATTCCTGCGAATGCTAGACCTCGAAGCCAATTAGGTACCGCCTGGTCCAAGAAGAGGAGGAAAGCTCCATCGCTTTGCTCAATGTCCTGTCCACCAGTGAGGATAATGGTTCCTGCGATGACGAATACACACGTAGCAATAGACGTAATGACGTACAGCCCCAGTCCTAGTGCCAACGATGCACGCCCTGTTTGCTCGTTCTTTGCAGCGAAGATACGCATCACCGTGTGAGGGAGAACCGCATTACAAGTTGCCCAAATCAAGAAGGCACCGATATATGCAATCGGAGGATAGGTTTCAGCGCCTGTCCATTCCGGGCGAAGGCCTTGGGCTACCTCATAGACTGAAAATCCGCCGTTTGAGTTAACTGCGATGAACCCAGTTGCAACAACTACGCCGATCATCATGACCCCCTGAAGGAAATCAGTCAGCGTAACAGCCTTCATACCTCCGGCAAATGTGTAGAACACGTAGACAGCGCCGATAAGGACAACGGACCAGTTATACGGGATGCCGAAAATTTGTTCTCCGATCAAGCCGCCGATCTTCATCTGTGCGACGATGTATGCAGTTAGCGTACCGATGAGAACGATTGGTACGACTAGGTTCATCGCGCGGTGGTTGTATCGAGCCTTGATGAGTTCAGGAACAGTAGCCACATTCATATTACGAAGGACTTTTGCGAGGAAGAACGTCGTAATGAGATAACCCAGCGCGACGCCACCGTTGTAGGCAGTGATGTATCCCCAGCCAGCTGAATAGGATAGGCCGATGTTTCCGAGCATAGTTCCGCCGGTCGCGAAAGCAGCGAAGATTGCGAAACCATTGATCCAAAGGCCGACACCGCCGCCTCCGGTCAGGAATGACTTGGCAGAAGAGTCTTCATTCTGACGGTGCGCATAAATACCAATGCCGACAGTCAGGGCCATGTAAACGATCAGTATGGCCAAGGGCAGAATATTCTCTTTAGGCATTGTGAACATCTCCATCGTCATTCTTGTTGACGACAAGATCGACGAGCAGAATGATAAGGCTCAAGACCATAATGGCTACGAGAACGTAGTTGACTAGGGTCGTGCCGCTGATCATGGTGTTAAAGCTCATCGGCAGGAAGGCGAAGACAGAAAGCGCGATGATGAACACTGTCGAACCAAGGTGGAATTTCGATGGCTTAAAGAAGCCAAGGTCGTCGGTGTTCGGACTATTTTGTTGGGGCATGAGATTCTTCCTTTTCGGTTGAGATAGAGACAGAACTGTTGAAATTGGGGGCTCGCTTATCGAGGAATGCCGACAGCCCTTCAGCACGGTCAGAATGGCTGAAGGCCATTCCTTGTGAAAGCTGCTCCTGTTGGTGCCCGCCTAGCACACCTGCTTTGATGGATTCCCGCGCAACACGTTGAGCTAGCGGTCCGTTTTCATTAAGTACGTGGCAGATCTCCATCGCTGTGGCGACCGGATCATCACTGATGCGGGTGATGACTCCCCATTGCAGCGCAGCTTCAGCATCGAGTTCTTTGCGTGTCAGAATGAGGTCTAAAGCGATAGCTTTACCGGCGACCTCACGAAGCCGTTGGGTACCACCTGCACCCGGAATGATTCCTAGTCCTAGCTCTGGAAATGCGAAGCGAGATTGCGGATCCGCAATACGAATGTCACACGATAGAGCTAGTTCGAAACCGCCTCCTAGCGCCAATCCGTTAACCGCTGCAACAGTGGGCTTGGGGTAGCTCTCAATTCGCTTGTAGAGCTCTGCCATCGGATACTCATTGACAACCTGCCAGGGCGACAGCTGAGAAAGTTCCTTGATATCTGCTCCAGCAGCGAATGCTTTATCGCCAGCGCCGGTGAAGATGACGGCTTGCACTGCGACGCAAGATTCCCACTTATCCAGTACCGAGTTAATCGCATTAAGAACTTCAGTGTTTAATGCGTTGAACTGCCGGGGCCGGTTAATAGTGATGATCCCGATCCCGGATTCATGTGAGGACTCGACTACGTTAGCTGGGTTCGTTGAGTTTTCGTTATTAGACATACTCACTCACTTCTCCTTCTCGTACACGTAGAACCCTTGGCCAGACTTACGTCCAAGGCGTCCTTCCTGATAGAGACGCGTAAGGGTTTGAGAAGGGCCCTTAGAAGGGTCACCGGAGTCCTCAGCTTCTAATACCTTGATGCCGTAATTGACATCGATTCCGGTTAGGTCAAGCAATTCGAAGGGGCCTAGCGGGTGGTTAAGCCCTGCCTTGACAGCGGTGTCGATCTGTTTAAAGTCCGCAATCCCGTTTTCGTATAGGGAGATTGCTTCATCGAAAATCGCCGCAAGGATTCGGTTCGTGATGAAACCGAAAATCTCCTTCTCCAAACGGACCGGCGTTTTGTCGATGCTCTCGACAAATTCGATGGCTCGGTCGACAGTATCCTCTGAGGTGTGGTCGCCTTTGACCACCTCCACAAGAGGCAAAACCAGGGCCGGGTTGAAGAAATGAATGTTGCACAGACGAGAAGGATGGTGGACTTCGCTAGCTAACTTCGAAGAGACGATGCTGGATGAGTTAGTGGCAAGAATCGCTTCTTTGGGGGCGTACGATGAAATCTCTGAGAAGAGCTTCTTCTTTGCTTGCAGGTCTTCGATGATTGCTTCAATGATGAGGCTGGCGTTGGAGCAAGTTTCTTCGAGACTGGTTTCGTACTTTAGCCGAGCGAAAGCCTGGTCAACTTCGTCTTGTGTGATTTTTCCCTTAGCTAGCTTCTTGTCCATCAGCTCGTGTAGAAGGGAATCGGCACGGTCGAGTTGGTCAGTATTGATGTCGTAAAGCGTTACTGTGTATCCCTTGAGTGCGCAGTGAAAGGCAATCTGTGCACCCATAGTTCCAGCTCCGCAGATGGCGACACTAGATTCAGCTGGATTCATTGCTATTTCTCCTCCACGATGATTTCAGTAGCGATTCCTTGACCGCCGCCTATGCAGGCTGAGACGATTGCTCGGCCTCCGCCTCGCTCGGAAAGCTCGGTGATTGTCTTCTGGATTAGGACGGTGCCTGTGGCGGCAATAGGATGTCCATGGGCAATTGCGCCGCCCAGTGGATTTATGTTGTCCACATCGAGGGCAAGCTCTTTTGCGCAGGCAAGCACTTGACTCGCGAATGCCTCATTGATTTCGATGAAGTCGTAGTCAGAGATATTCCGTCCAGTTTGCTTGAGTATTGCCTGAATGGCAGGTACCGGTCCAATTCCCATATAGTTCGGGTCAACGCCAACGACAGAACTTTCTCCGATGCGTGCCAAGGGGGCGAGGTCGTGGTGCATTGCCTTATCTGCTGAAACGATGCAAACTGCTGCAGCGCCGTCGTTAATTCCCGAGGCATTCCCGGCAGTAACAGTGCCTGAGGAAATAAAAGCAGGGCGTAATGCTGCTAATTTTTCTGCGCTGGTCTTAGGCCGAGGGTGTTCATCGTGTTCCACCGGTCCATGGCTAGAGGTCTCAGTCGGAATTAGGAAATGCGAGTATTTCCCTTGCGATTTTGCTTTTGCATATTTTTCTTGACTTCTTAAAGCAAATTCATCCTGTTCTTCCCGCGAGATGGAGTATTTTTCTGCAAGGTTCTCAGCTGTTACTCCCATTGTGGGATCGCCTATTTCAGCTGTAGAGAGCTCTCGGCGAAGGAAACTCGGGGGTGTGGCATCGTACGCCCGCTTTGCGCGTGATAATTGGAATGGTTCGTTAGTCATACTTTCCATTCCTCCTGCAATGTAAACTCCGCCGTCAGAGGCCACGAGCTTTCCAGCAAGCGTTACAGCATTGATTCCTGATCCGCATTGCCGGTCGATCGTAAGTCCCGGAGTATTTACAGGCAGTCCTGCGCTAAGCGCCGCGACGCGAGCAGGATTCCCATAATGGGAAAGCGTATTTCCCATGATGACGTCGGTTATAGCCTCGTCATTCAAAAGTGCGTTAATGCTTGGATTGTCGATTAAGGCTTTGATGGCACGTGCACCAAGCTGTACACCATCAAATTCGGCCAGGGTTCCTCCCTTTCTTCCGATAGGGAGACGTGCGCCGGCGACAATAACTGCATCGCTGGGGCTCGACATGATTACTCCTTCCTTGGTGTGAGGTAGCGCGAAAATGCGGGTGATTCGAATCACTTGAGGAAGAGTATCGCAGCCTAACTCACACCCGTAAAGTGGTTAATTACACAGTGTTGGCCTCGTTATTGTGGGAAAGGACAATCAATGTCGGAGTTGGGGATTGGGGACGTGGTACAGCTATGCCGTAAGGCGTTGCAGTTGACACCGGTTAGCTTTCGGGAGGAGCTTCAAGATGCTGTTGTTTCAGCTAGGTTTCCAGAACTCAAAGAGGTCCTGCTGGAGATTAGTAACCGTGCCGAGTCATCGCGCAAACTCCGTTCACTGGTTTCGGAAATTGCTGATCTGTCCTTAGACATCAATGGTGACGAGAACGTAGATGTGGCTTTCGGTAGAATTCTGTCTTTGGCCCGTCAGATGTTGGGGGCAGATGCGGCGTTCATTATGGAGCTTGATGAGACTTCCGGCAGTGCAAGCATTATTCTTTCCAGCGGAATCTGGACCACGGAACTGCAAGAAGTTGAGCCCAACGAGAAGGGGTTCTTTTTCGAGATTTATCAGGTCGCTGCGCCATTGCAGGTGGCAAACTACTTGAGAGACGATGGCTTTGAACATGATCCTGTGTTGGATACTGCAATAAAGCGAGAAGGGATACGGTCCTTATTGGGGATTCCCGTCGAAGCTGAGTCAGGGTTTCAAGTTCTTTTCGTTGCGGATAGGCATGAGCGTATTTATCACACGGGCGACATCTATATTCTTGAGCAGCTAGCAGTCCAAGTGTTAGCGGTAGGGGTCCGTGGGGAAGAGTCGAATCGCCACCACAAGGAGGTGGATAGCCTCAAGATGGTTGCGGAAGAATGCCGTGTAGAGCTGACGAACTCTGCAAAAGCGCTAGAAACTGTAGAAACGGTCATTTCAATGGTCAGTGATTTGCTTACTGAGTCACGCGTAGCCGCTTTTCTTGCAGAAAACATGGGGATTCAAATCCACATTTCAAGTTTGGAAGACCTCATGCTCGATAGCGCTGGAGGCTGGCTTCCGGTAGATGGTTACGCTCCTATCGAAAGTTATGTCCGGAGGACTTCCTCGCCGGGACGAGGGGAGTCCTTATCGTTGGGTGAGCGTGAGGTCTATGTCTCTCCCGTAATTCGTGGTGGGAAGCCCTGGGGAGTGGTTGTTGCCGACTTGATCATGCCTAGCCCTGAAGCCCGGATTATTGACTTGGTAGCACGCGCCTTGAGCATTAGAGACGTCAGTGGGTTGGAGGCTGATTCGCAGCGAGTA
Organism: Corynebacterium sp. HMSC069E04; assembly: GCF_001813175.1. Classification (NCBI taxonomy): domain Bacteria; kingdom Bacillati; phylum Actinomycetota; class Actinomycetes; order Mycobacteriales; family Corynebacteriaceae; genus Corynebacterium; species Corynebacterium sp. HMSC069E04. The sequence continues at coordinate 40,225 of NZ_KV811704.1, forward strand.
GTCGAGTCCTCAAATCTCTTTTTTTCATTGGTGAGTTCTGGAAGAACGCAGCTAACGGCACGCCAACAAGGCTTGCTTACCGAAGCGGAAATCGTAGAGGATGGCTTAAATCGCTTACTTCTCTTTTCTGGCGATGAAGCAGGTCTTCGACTGATTGCACAACGGTGTTCTGAGGTCTCTAAGGGGAAGCTCTTGATTGGTGTGTCTACTGATCAGGTTGGCGTTTTAGGGGAGGCGAGCATGCTTTTATCCTTTTTTGAAACCTTTTCAAAGCTTGCTGATTTGCGACGCTTGAAAGTTCACGGGTATCTGTCAGACAAATTTACTGGTTTTCGTAGAGCGGCAGAAGTATATCGCTCTTGTATACAGTTTCTTGATGATATCGCTTCCCTGGGTTTATCTAGTGAAACAGGGTGGTATACCGACGCTGCACTTCCGCAGTCTGTGCGTCTATTGGCGCGAATGACTGATGCTCAGCGAAAAGCATTGGTTGACGAATCAATAGGTAATTTGCTTCGCTATGATAGGGAAAATTCAAAGGCGCTAGTGCCTACTATGCAAGCCCTTTTCTCGCACCACTTTTCAGCATCCATCGTAGCCGAAGAACTTGATGTTCACGTCAATACTGTTCGCAACAGGATGAAGAGAATTGATGAAATATTAGGTGAAGGCTGGAACGAGGGGGTGCGGTTGCTAGACGTACAGTTAGCACTCGCAGCACTGCGCATTGAGTCTGGTATGCCGACCGTCTTTAACGATGTCACCTGGACAGGAAACCAATAGCCTAGAATTTTCCAAAGACTTCAAAACGAAATTCCCCTCGCCGTTAACCACTGTTGGCTAACAGCGAGGGGGCTAGTCAGAGCGCTACCTACTTCCAGTGGGAAGAGGAACGCTTGGTCATCTGCTCACGGTACTGCTGGGTGGTGGTGGGCAGGAGCTCACCGGTGGCCCAGTCCAGGATGACGCCGTAGTGGCGGACCAGGTCGAGCTGGTCCAGCTCGCCCGCGTTGTAACGCTCTGCCACGGATTCCGGGTCCTCCGCCAGCTTGTCTAGGCGGGAGGAGCGAAGTTCCTCACGTAGCTTCGTGGTTTCCTCCTCATCGAGCTCGTACTCATCGATCTCGGGGTCGATGGCGTGGATGACAACGCCGTAGTCTTTGGCAGCACGGCCCACGGACACGTAACCGTCGATGACGTCCTCCAACACGGCCTGCGGGTCGCGCTCCAGGGCATCGCCGAATCCGCCACCACCGGCAGAGGGGCGTTCGAAGGTATCGCCCGGGCCGACTGGCACGTTGGAGAAGAGCGCGCCGAGGTACTTCTCATCCGGGGTGCCGCGGTTGAGCCACACGCCCTGCGGGATAGAGGGCAGACCACCCTCAATGCCCCAGGTGACCGAACGGGAGCGGTCACAGCAGTAGCTCATCACCGTCTGGTTCGCGTCCGTGAGCACGCCGCCCTTGGATACGCCGACGCCGCCGCGGAACTTGCCGGGGCCAGCCGAGTCGGTGACCAGCGCGTGGTGGCTGGTGATCACAGGGGAGAGGCGCTCCTGGCCTTCCACCGGCTGGACCGCCAGGCCCGGACCGAAGACCGGTGCGGTAGCAGAAGAACCATCGCGGTCGACGCGACCGCCCCAGCCGCCGGCCATCCAGTCGTACCACATGAAGAACTCGCCCTTATCCTGCGGTTTCTTCGCATCACGCGTATCCCAACCGCCGATGAGCAGGTATTCCAGGTTGAAGGCGCAAGCCATGGCGCGCTCCTGCATGAGCTGGGACCACAGCTCGAAGACGGCGTTCATGATCTTCTCGAAAGGGCCGGAACAGAAGCCGGTCACCGCGTGCGGCATTCCGGCGTTGACCACGGTTCCCTCTGGGCCGAGGTCGATGTCCATGGCGCGGTAAAGACCGGAGTTCAGTGGAACGTCGGGGAAGAAAGTCTTCGTACCGGCGACGATTCCAGAGAACGCGGAGCCATAGCCGGCGTTGAGGAAGCTGGCGACCGCCGGTGCGGAACCATCCAGTGAGTAAGAGAGGCGCCCGCCCTTGATGCGCATTGTCACCTTGATGGGAACCAAGCCTTCTTCCTTGGCCGGGTCGAGGTCGATGTAGTCGGTGGTGGACCACTCGCCGTCCTCCAAGTCGGCGACGCGGGCGCTGACGATGTCTTCCACGTAGTCCTGGACCTCACGCAGTGCGGTCCGCACGATGTCGACCGAGTACTTGTCCACGAGACGGTGGATTTCGCGCTCACAGACTGCGGTCGCCTCAGCCTGGGCCTTGAGGTCACCCATGACGATCTCTGGGCTACGGGTGTTGCCCGCTAGGAGCTTGGCCACGTCCTTGAGGAACACGCCCTTGGACCACACGCGCACCGGGGTGATGCGCAGGCCCTCGGTGTAGTAGTTAGTGGCGGACACATCGAAGGAGCCAGGCACGGAGCCACCAGCATCAGCCCAGTGGCCCTTGTTCTGCGCGAAGGCCAGAAGCGTGCCCTCGTAGAAGATGGGGCGTAGGAAGGACACGTCATTCATGTGCGTGCCGCCCTGGTAGGGGTCGTTGATGGCGAAGACATCGCCTTCGTGGATGTCATCGCCGAATTCCTCGAGCACGGCCTGGCACTGGAAGTGCAGCGTGCCGACGTGGACGGCGATGTCCTGGTCACCCTGCATGACGGTGTTGCCTTCGGCGTCGCAGAGCGCGGAGGAGAAGTCGCGCGAATAAATAACGAAGGAATAGCAGGTGCGAAGAATCTGCTCGGACATGAGGTTGACCGAGGTGGCAAAGGCGTTCTTGAGCACCTCGAAGGTAACCGGGTCGAGCGTACGGCGGCTGGAAGAAGACGGCGACGGCTTCTGTGGCTGTGTCTGAGTAGTAGTCATGTCGATTCCTTTCAAAGGAGAGTCTTAGGCGAGCGTCTTAGGCGTTGGTCGCCTTGCCGATGTGGATGCGGATGTTGGACCACTCATCAATTTCTGCGCGGTCACCAGGCGGAATGACGGTGGTGGCGTCGAATTGATCGATGATGGCGGGGCCGTTGAGCTTTGCGCCGGCCTTCAGATCCGGGCGGTGGTAAATCGGGACATCGGCCCAGCCGCCGTGCGCGGAGAAGTACACAGGGCGGGTGGTCTCCGGGAGCTCTGCCTCGTGCTCTTCGACGTCATAGTGCTTGAAAGGCGGGTTCTCCAGCTCACCGATAGCGATGAGGCCAATCTGGTAGAACTCCACAGCGCCTTCGCGGTCGGCGAAGGAGTACTCGCGCTCGTGCTCATCGTGGAACATGGCGACGGCATCATCGAGCGGGTTATCGGACTCGGGGATTTCCACCGTCAGGGAGCGCCACTGGCCGCGGTAGCGCATGGACGCAGTCAGCTTGAACTTCATGCGCTCCTCAGGCACGTGCTCCTTGTGGAGGCGCTCGCGGGCCTCGGAGATGAGCGCTTGGAATTCCTTGCGCAGGTCCGCGGTGTCTACCTCGCCCACGGGTGCTTGGTACATCTTGGTGATGTCGTGGCGGATATCCACGAGCAGGCAGCCCTGTGCGGAGGTAACGCCCGGGTGCGGCGGGACCACGACGGTGGGGATGGAGAGGTCACGGGCCACCTCGGCACCGTGCAGTGCGCCGGCGCCGCCGCCGACGACGAGGACGAAGTCACGCGGGTCGTAGCCGCGGCGGATGGACAGTAGACGAACGGCGTCAGCCATGTTGGCGTTGGCCACCTGCACGATGTTTTCCGCGGCAGTCTCGGTATCGAGGCCGAGCGGATCTGCGACCGTCTTGTTGACGGCTTCACGCGCGGCATCCGGGTTGAGCTTCAGCGCGCCGCCGATGAGTTCGGTGCCGAGGCGGCCGAGGGTGACATTGGCATCGGTATTCGTGGCTTCGGTGCCGCCGCGCTCGTAACAGACCGGCCCCGGATCCGCACCGGCCGACTGCGGACCATTGCGCAGGGATCCTGCCTCATCGATCCAGGCCTCCGAACCGCCACCGGCACCGATGGTGCCCACCTCAATGGACGGGAAGCAGATGGGGAAGCCGTACTCGACCTGCCACTGCTTGGTAATGCGAATATCACCTTCGTAGACCAAGGCGATGTCGGTGGAGGTACCACCCATCTCCAGGCCGATGGCGTTGGAGTAGCCGCAGCGCGTAGCGATGTCCTGCACCGCGATGGCGCCGGCGGCGATACCGGAGGCGGCCAGGCGGACCGGGTAGCGGGAGACCATCTCCGGGGTCATGGAACCGCCGCCGGAGTGGAGGAGCAGCAGGTCACCGTCGTAGCCGCCTTCCTCCAGCTGGCGGGATAGGCGGTTGACGTAGCCGGAGACGAGCGGGGCTAGGACCGCATTGGCGACGGTCGTGGAAAAGCGGTCGTGCTCGAAGATCTCCGGGAGGATTTCGGAGGAGGTGGAGATAGCGGCGTCGGGAAGCTCCTCGCGCAGGATCTCGGCCATGCGTTCCTCGTGGGAGGCGTTGGCATGGGAGTTGATGAAGCAAATCGCCACAGTCTCAATCTTCTTGCGGCGCAGGATGCCGGCGATGCGGCGTGCCTCTGCCTCATCGAGCGGGGTGACCTCTGCGCCGTCGAAGTCGATGCGCTCTTCGACCTCGTAGCGGTCGCGGCGGCGGATATAGGGCTCCGGAACGTCGTGGTAGGCATCCCAGAGCTCATCCTTGGTGCCGTCACGGATCTCCAACACATCGCGGAAGCCCTTCGTGGTGATGAGCGCTGCCGGCGGGAAGCGGCGCTGGATCAACGCATTCGTGGCCACTGTGGTGCCGTGGGAGAACACCTCGACCTGGTTGAGCTGGACATCGGCCGACTTGAGGCCGTTCATCACCGCCTTCATCGGGTCATCCGGGGTGGAGGGAACCTTGGCTACCGACAACTCGTGGGTCTCGGTGTTAACAATCGCGACGTCGGTGAACGTTCCGCCGACGTCAACGGATACGCGAAAAGGCTTGGTCTCCGTCATGGTGTGGACCTCTCTTTCAAAAGATGGTGAATTCGGTTGAGAGGAATCTTGATATGGCACGAGGAGGGGAGCAATGGAGAAACAGTGAATCAAGATGGAAAACGGTGGAGGAAACTCCAAAAAGCCAGGTTGCAGGGCGCTAGAATTACCTGATTAAAAGTAAGATAGGACACTATTTTTTGGAGGATTAAGTGGCGTCACAAGAAAGTCCGGTGTTGCGGATCGCCGATCTCGTCGTGATGGAGCCGCGGCTGCGGCGCCTGAGCAAGCCGCTTGAGGATGAGAATTTTGTGGGGCTGTGCGCCGAGGGCGATGGGGACGTGGCGGGCTGGCTAGTCCTTCCCCAGCCGGCGGGAAGCCCACGCACCATCCAGCGCCGGCTGGTCGACGCCGCCGGGGTCATCTTCCTCGACTCCGAGTTCGATGAGCAGGAAGTCCTGGACTCGGTAGAGGGAACCGGCGCCCTCCTGTACGGCACCGATGGGATCACGCGCCAAGATATCCGGCGCGCGGTGGATGAGCTTTTGCGGCGCCAACCCAACCTGGCGTCCTGGCGCAAGCTCAGCACCATCGGGCAATTAAGCCCCGGGTTGGTTAACCCGGCGCCGGAGTCCGAGATCCTCGCGCGATTTGCCAGGTTTAGTGGAGATTCCTTGCTGTTGTTGACCGTTGATGGTCGGGTTATTGCCGCCGCCGGCGAACTGCCCGCGCGTAGTATCGCTCGTTCCCTGTCGGTGGTGGTCAACCACAGCACCACGAGCATGCACGTGGGGCGTTGGAAGGTCTTTGCCCGGTGGCTTGACATTGCTGGTGAGAGCCCCTCCTTCGACCATGGCTACTGGCTGATCCGGGGGCGGCAGACCAGTCAGGATGCAGACTTCGATGACCCCGCTTTCGCAGCGCTGGAGGAACTGCTCACCGCTTCCCTCATGGCGCAGAGAAACATCCTGCGCAACCACGTTGCCGAATCGAGCGCGTTGATGGTGGCGTTGTGCGATGAGAATTCGAATAGGGAAGAAGTGGCCACCACGTTGCGCAGGCGGGGCTTTTCGGAACACGCGAAAATGCGCCTCATCGTTTCCGATTCCGTCAAGGATTCCTATCGCAGTGATGTGCGCGACAAAGCTTTCGCCGTGGCCCAAGATGCGGGCGTGCCACTGGTGCTGGGATATGTGGCTGGCCGTACCTGCGTGCTGACGACGCAATCGGGTACGGAGACCAAGATTGCGGATGTGCTCTTCGGCTCAGTGGGGCTTTCCGACGGCTTCGATACCGTCGAGGAAGGCCCGCAGGCGTGGCTGCAGGCATTGCTTGCCGCTGTGGTGGTGGAGCGGAAACATTCCTTGCACCTGCAAAGCATGGAGTTTTCTCAGTGCAGTGCCATTGAGAAGGCAGCGGCCTACCTGGGGCAGCGCGGCCTCGAAGATGCAGTGGGGCAGCTCGACCGCGCCATCGGCTCCATTAAAGATGGGGAAGAAATCTTCCACGCTTATGAGGCCGAAGGGTTTTCTGTCGCCCGCGCGGCCAAGGTCGTGGGTGTACATGCCAATACGGTCCGGCACCGGTTGGAGGCACTGGCGGAACGTATTCGCTTCTCCGATGCAGACCTGGTCCTGTGGGCGCTGTGGAAAGCGCTGCGCCCCCGTATGCAGCGCTAGGCGGCTGGATGCGGGGGCACGGAGAAGGTGTGAGGGCAGAGAGGGGGAGTGGAGAGAACTACACCTTCTTCTTGCTGCGTGGGATGGGCTTGCCGGTAATGAGCGCGTGGAGCTTGCCATCGCCGATCTGCATGTCCTCCGGGAGATCCGCGGAATCAACCTCCGTCATGATTTCCTTGATGAAGTCAGACTCCGGGATGGAGGAGTTGCGAGCAATGGCCACGAGTTCACGCATCTCCTCATCGGAGAGGTGGTTGTCATTCTCAAAGCGCTTCTTGAGGAGCTCGCGTGCGCGGCGGCGCAGGTCCGCTTCGGACTGCAGCTCCCCGCGGTTCTTCAGCCAGGCGAAGCCGATGATGAACATGATGGCGATGCCCATGTAGCCCAGAATCGGGTAAACCCAGCCGATGAGGTTGGAGAAGCCAATGAAGGAGAGGACAAAGCCGATGAGCACGGAGATGACATAGACCTTGTAGAAGTGCTGCGGCTTGCCGCGGGTGAGGCGCTTGGCAAAGGCATAGAACATGCCGATGGAGGTGTTATAAATCATGCCGTAAATAGCAACGGACATGGCGACACCAAGCCACGGGTGAATCTGCTCAATCATGGCCAGCGTTGGCATCTCAGCCTCGGTGATCGGGCCCACGGAGACGTAGAGGCCACCGACGAGGACCGCCAGCAGGAACAGGAAGCACAGGCCGCCGAGGATGCCGCCGTAGCCCACTTCCTTAGCATCGAGGAAGTTACCGCCAATAACGATCATCATGGAGACCACGACGATGACGTTAAGACCCAGGTTATTGATAGAGGAGACCCACCAGTTCGGCAGCGTCGTCGGCAGCTGCTGTGCCTGCTCGTTGAGGTGCGACCAATCGGGGTTGGACGTGAGCACGGTATAGACCGTGCCGATGGTGAGCAGGACGATGATGAACGGGGTGATAGCGCCGATGGCGATGGTTACCTTGTCCACGTCAAGCAGGCCAGTTAGCAGGGTGAGCACGAGCATGAGGACCGCGCCGATCCATACTGGCCAGCCCCACTGCTGGTTAAGGTTGGCGCCGGCACCGGCGAACATGGCGAAGCCGATGCAAAAGAGACAGGTCAGCGTGGCGAAGTCGAGGACCTTCGACACAATGGGGGTGGACACCGCGTTGAAGACGGAGGTGTGCTCCTTGGCACGGTGATAAGAACCTAGTTGGAGAATAGTGATACCGGAGATGGTCATGGCCAGTGCAGCAACGATGGCACCGACGATGCCCATGTTGCCGAAGGCAACGAAGTATTGAAGGGCCTCGCGGCCGGAAGCGAAGGAGGCACCCGCGAGTACGCCGATGAAGGCCATCGCGATGCCGAATGAGCGTTTAAGCATGGTGAACCTAACTTTAGGTGGACAGAAATAGCTACTTATGCAAACGGGGCAGGCTGCCTTTGAAGGTGCCTGCCCCGTGCGTGATGGAGCGGAAGCTTCTAGTTCGCTGCCGCCTTGATGAACTCGGCGACGACTGCGAGCTCTTCCTCGCCGCGGTCAATGACACCGGCGGAGGTGAACAGCCCGTGGTGGTAGCCCAGAAGGTGCTTGTGCGTGACGTCGACGCCCGCCTTCGCCAGCTTGCCGGCGTACTCGATGCCCTCGTCCGCGAGCGGATCGTTATCCACCGTGATCACGAGTGACGGGGGCAGGCCCTCCGGTAGCTCTTCTAGCAACAGCGGGGAGAGATCCGTTGCCGTGCGCTGTGCCTCCTCCGTGACGAAGGTATCGATGAACCAGCGCATGGTGTCCGATGCCAGCGGGAAGCCCTCCTCCAAGCGCTTGTAGGAGGCACCGTTCTCGGTTCGCTCGCGGGAGCAATCCGTGATGGGGTAGAGCAGGATTTGGGAGCTGAGCTTGGCGACGTCTTCTTCGCTCACAAACTCGTTCGCCAGGGTGGCGGCGAGCTGGCCGCCGGCCGAGTCACCCGCTACCGCGATGGAGGTCACGGTCAGGCCGTGCTCGGCCTCAGGGTTGGACAACCAGCGGTAGGCAGCGCGGCAATCGTCGATAGCCGCCGGGTAGGTGTGCTCCGGGGCAAGGCGATAGTCCACCGCAACGACCGGGAGACCGGTCAGCACCGCGATACGGCGTACCGAGGAGTGGTGGGTCTCCAGGTTGCCCATGAGCCAGCCGCCGCCGTGCATGTAGAGCACCGCTGGGGTCTCCTGGCCGCGCTCCGCCTCCGGGCGGGGGTCGTAGAGGCGAACTTGGAACTGGTCAACCTGGAAATCCGTGGTCGCGGGTTCCTTCTCCTCGTGGAGCGGGTTGGCGTGGGCCGAGGCTACGTAGTTCTCACGCACCTGCGGGATGGGGAAGTTATGGAAGGACTTCGCCCCACCATCGCGGAAAGGTTTCAGCGCTTTCCACGCATCCTCAGCGACGGGACGCCCGGAAAAATCGTCGTGCAGAGTGTGCATTGTGAACTACCTCCTAGACCAGCTCGTAGTCGTTGAGCTCGAGCTTGTCGGTCAGCTCGTAGTACTCAGCGACGTTGCCGGACCAGTTGTTGATGACGCGGCCTTCTTCGTTCTTGTACCAAGAGGAGCAGTCAGCGGAGAACGCAGATGCCTCGAGCTCCTTCTGGATCTTGGTGTTGAACTCGTCGATGACGTTCTTCTTCACGTCGAGGGCTGCCTCTGGGTTCTCGCGCAGGTAAGCAACGGCCTGGGAGATGTAGCGGTCCTGTGCCTCGAGCATGGCCACCACGGAGTGGTGGTTGAGGTTGGTGTTCGGGCCATAGAGCATGAAGAAGTTCGGGAAGCCGTCCACGGTCATGCCCAGGTAAGCCTCCGGGGAGTTACCCCAGCGCTCGCGCAGGTCGACGCCATCGCGGCCAGCAATCGGCAAATCACCCTGGAACTCCTGGGAGTGGAAGCCGGTGGCGTAGATGACCACGTCAAAGTCGTGCTCTGCTCCGTCATCGGTGCGGATGCCGGTCTCGGTGAACTTCTCGATGCCAGCGGTGATGAGCTCTACGTTGTCACGGTTGAAGGTGGGGTAGAAGTCATCGGAGCGCAGAATACGCTTGCAGCCGAAGGCGAAGGTCGGGGTGAGCTTCTCCACCAGCTCCGGGTCGTTGACCTGGGAGCGCAGGTGCTCCATGGCCTGCTCGACACCCTCAGCAGCGGAATCGGTGCCCTTACGGGTGCGGTCGAAGCCCTCCTCGCGGACCTCGTGGATCTCCTGGCGGATAGCGCGGTAGGAATCCGGGTTCTCCTGGAACTCCTTAAGTTCCTCATCGGTGAAGATGACCTGGTTGCGCGGCAGGATGTAGTTAGCGGAGCGCTGGAACACGGAGAGCTTCTCCGCCACCTTTGCTACCTCCGGAACCAGCTGAACTGCAGAAGCAGCGTTGCCGATGACGGCGACCTTCTTGCCGGCCAGGTCAACGTCGTGGTTCCACTCGGCGGAGTGGAACTGCACGCCCTGGAATGCCTCGCGGTTCGGGAAGTTCGGAACCTTCGGCTTGGAGAGCTGGCCCCACGCACCGACGAAGACGCGGCCGTAGTAGGTCTCACCGTTGGCCTCGATCTCCCAGGCCTTGAGGTCTTCCTTCCACTCGGCGTTGGTGATGCGGTGGTTGAACTTGATGTGGTCGTAGAGGTTGAACTCCTCAGCAAGAGCCTTGAGGTAGCCCTGCATTTCGTCCTGACCGGCGAACATGCGGGAGACGCCAAGGTTGAGGAAGTAGGAGTAGCAGTAGATCAGAGCCTGGGTATCGCAGGCAGCACCCGGGTAGGTGTTGTCGCGCCACACGCCGCCGACCTCATCGGCAGCCTCGAGGATGAGGAAGTCTTTCTGCTCGTCGCGGACCAGCTGGGCGCCCATGCCCAGTCCGCCGTAGCCGGTGCCGAGGATGATGCAATCGTAGATCTTCATAGTGGTGTGTCTCCTTTTAGACGGTGGTGGTGTGGATTAGTTTGCGCGGATGGCTTCGGCCAGGACCTGGAGGCCGTCGCGCAGGGTGGACTCATTGATGACCAGCGGGGGCAGGAGGCGGATGACGTTGCCGTCGAGGCCGCAGGTGAGGATGAGCACGCCCTGCTCGCGGCAGGTCTTGGCTACCTTGGCGGTGAGGTCAGCGTTCGGCTGGTTGTTGTCGTCTACCAGCTCGATGGCGATCATGGCGCCGCGGCCGCGGACCTCGGCGACGGTGGTGAGCTCGAGCAGCGGCTCCAGCTCCTCGCGGGTGATGGCCTCGATCTCGCGGGCGCGGGAAGCCAGATCCAGCTCCTCCATCTCCTCGAAAGCTGCCAGGGAAGCAGCACAGGCCACCGGGTTACCGGCGTAGGTGCCACCCAGGGAGCCCGGGTCCGGGGCATCCATGATCTCGGCGCGGCCGGTCACAGCGGACAGCGGCATGCCGCCGCCCACGCCCTTGGCGGTGGTGATGAGGTCCGGGATGATGCCCTCATCGTCGCAGGCGAACCAGGATCCAGTGCGGCAGATACCGGCCTGAATTTCATCGGCGATGAAGACAACGCCGTTGTCGGTGCACCATTCCTGCAGTGCCGGGAGGAAGCCCTTGGCAGGCTCGACGAAGCCACCCTCGCCCTGCACCGGCTCGATGATGACGGCAGCCAGTTCTTCGGTGCCGACGTACTGCTCGATGTAGCGCAGGGTGCGCGCTGCAGCCTGCTTGCCGTCGAGGCCGTCGCGCAGCGGGTAGGACATCGGCGCGCGGTAGATATCAGCGGCCAGGGTGCCAAAGCCTTGCTTGTAGGGCTTGTTCTTGGCGGTCATGGTCATGGTGAGGTTGGTGCGGCCGTGGAAGGCGCCGTCGAAGACCACAACGCGGTTCTTGCCGGTGTAGCGGCGAGCGATCTTGATGGCGTTCTCCACCGCCTCAGCACCGGTGGAGAAGAGGCAGGTCTTCTTCTCGTGGGTGCCCGGGGTCAGCTCATTGAGCTTCTTGCAGACATCAACGAAGCCCTGGTACGGAGCATTGAGGAAGCAGGTGTGGGTGAGGTGGCTGGCGGCCTCGGCCACGGCCTTGGCAACGCGCTGGTTGGAGGCGCCGACGGAGGTCACGGCGATGCCGGATGCGAAGTCGACGATGGTGTTGCCGTCGACGTCGACAAGCACGCCACCGTCACCGTCGGTGATGTAGGAGGGGTAGCCCGGGATGACGCCAGCAGCGACGTCTGCTTCACGGGCGGCATTCAGCTCCTGGCTGCGGGGGCCAGGGATTGCGGTGGAGACATTCCGCTCCTGGGGGAGGCGGTGCTTGAGATCCTGCATGCTGTCTGCTCCTTAATACTCGGAATTTTTTATGACGTGGGTCATTCTTATGGCTAAACTTCAGAAGGGCCATAGACAATCTGGTGAAAGAATGGTGAGAATTTGTCCACAATGGATACGGGGGTAGCGGTCGGGCTGGAAGAGGGGAGCGTTTCCCTGAGATGGTTGGCTAATCAGCCTGATTTGGGGATAGAAATTCTGCACGATTGTGGGCGCCCTTTTTCCGTAATGCACCCGTGTGAGCTGCGCGATCCCCGTGAGTTTGTGGGTTCTGGGGTGGTTATCCTGCTTACCGGCATGGCCTTTGAAGGGAAGTCGGAAGAGCTGGCGGAGTACATCCACAGGGTGGCCGAAGGCGGGGTAACGGGGGTGGGTTTCGGCGTTGGGATTGCCTTTGCCGAGGTTCCGCCCGCCATGGTGGAGGCCGCCCGGGAATGCGATATTTCGCTCTTCACGGTGGCGCGGCGTGTTCCCTTCGTTTCGGTACTCGCGCGTCTCCACGACGAGCTTCAGCGTCAGCGTGAGGAAGGCCTGGAACTCTTCATTGCGCAGCAGGGTGCGCTTAACGACGCCGCCATCGCCGGTCTCGATGCCCTCGTGGATAAGGCCGGACACCTGTTGGGGGCGCACTGTTGCCTCGTGGATAAGGACGGACGGGTCTTCGCGCAGTCGAGTCACCCCGGCCTGCCCCCAGTGGAGTGGGGCCCGGTAATTACCGATACCCGCGCGCAGAACTTCTACGCCGCGCGCCGCGTCGGCGGGTGGAACGTCTTGGCCCAGCGCTTGGCCGATCACGGTGCGCGCTCCTTCGGGCTGCTGGCGGTGGCGCGTGAGAGTTTCGGTGTGAACGAGCGCGCGCTGCTCAAACAGGCTGCAGGTCTCGCGGAACTCACCGTGAAGCGCCCGCAGGAGCTGCGGCGCACCCAAAACGAACTCAACTCCATGGCCATGGCCATTCAGTTGGGCATGGACCAGCCGGAAGATCCCATGCGCCGCATCTTCCACATGGTGGGTGATGCGCAGGGTCGGGTGCGTCCTGTGCTGGTGAAATCTGAGGGGGAGCGCGCCCACCAGCGCTTCATTCAGGCGTTGGACGCCCGACTGCAGGAACACGGGCGCTTGCTTTTCGAGTACGCGCTGGATAACTCCTCCAGCCTCCTGCTCTTTAGGGGGAGCCGTTCGATGAAGAACTTGCAGGACTTGTTGCGTGATATTCGGGGAAGCAAGCGCATCGTCGTGGGGCAACCCATGCCATGGGGCGAGCTGGGAGTGGGAGTTGTCCGTGAATTGGAATCCTTCGCCTTTGGGCTGCAGCCAGGAATGTTGGCGGGACCAGAATCGCGGACGCTGAGCTGGACCAGGGATCCCAGGGTTAAGGGCGCGGTGCACAATCGCGCCGAAGAAACCTGGGGCAAGGTGCGCGCGTACGACGCGGAGCACGGCACCGAATTGGCGGAAACCCTGGAGGTCTACCTGCGCGCGGGTGGCCACGTGAGCCGCACCGCTGAGGAACTGCAATCGCATCGGCATACCGTTCGCAAGCGCATCGCGGACTTGGAGGCTCTCCTCGAAGTCGACCTCAAGGATCCTCTCGTGGCGGCGGAGCTGCTCATCCTCGGGGTCAGCGTTCCGAACTGAGTCCTCAACGGTCAGTTAAGAATCAATACTGAGTAAGAGGAGTTCTGCGCGGGTGACGGGGTTAGCCAAGTCCACGCCACAAAGTTGCTCCACTTTATCCAACCGAGCGCGCACGGTGTGCCGGTGAACCCCAAGCTCCGCGGCGGCAGTGGCTAGGTTGGCGTTGCCCACGAGGAAGGCGCGCAAAGTGGCGAGCAACTCCGTATTGTGCTGAACATCGTGTTCGGCTAGGCGGCTGACCGTCGCCGCGCGCCGGGCAGTGAGGGCCTCGGGTACTCCGGGCTCTGACAGCCAGGTAGGGGCAGCCGAATCGAAGGTGGCCACAGCGCCGAGCGGCAGGCTGCGCGCGTGGCTCTGGAGAGAGGTCAAGAGCGCCGGTGTCAACGCCTGCCATTGGATGCGCTGCAGGATGGATGTGCGGAGGTAGCGAGTGTGTTTCCCGCTTAAACCTGGGTGTGCGGTGCCCGGGGGAAGCGCGATAAGCGCCGAATCGTGTTCCGGGCGGATGAGGTTGAGAGGCTCGGCTTTTCCGATCTCGCTCAAAGCCCGCGCGAGGCGGGAGGGGGAAGCTGCCGTGAGAAACAGGACATCGATGAGATCATGGCTATCGACCATATGAAAAGCCGCCTGCAGGGCGGGGGAGTCAACGCCGGCCAGTTGGGTATCAAGCGCCAACGCTCCGAGGATCGTGTGCGCAGTGGTGTCAGGATGATCTAAGAGCAGGCTGGCCAGGCCCGCGAGGTGTCGGATGAGCGCGCGGGAGTAGGAGTCGAACTTCTCTGCACGCGTTACCGCGATGGCCCAGCGTCGTCCCGCCGATCCGAAGATGCTGGTGATGGTGGCGCCTGCGCTTGTTGACGTCCCCGTTCCCCGCCCCGTCTGCTCCGCGGCCTCCACCGCGGCGCCGGCCGCACTGATCCGGCCGCGATCGCTGCGGCTGACCACCGTCCCGGAGGAACTGGCTACCGCTACTGCGGCGCCGAGTTCCTTGCCTGCCTGTGCGATGAGTGCGCCGATGCTCGTGGCCGCCGCCTGGTTGAGGCGCTCCTGCTGGCGGTGGAGTGCAAAGTGCGCGTTGTTGTCCAAGCGGGCCTGTTCTTGAGCCACGGCCGTGGTGATGGAAACGAAGCGGGTGGCGCGTGGGACTTCAAAGAGGGTGAGATTGTGCTGGGAGCAGGCGCGGATAAGTTCTGTGGGGACCTCAGCGAAGGCTAGCCCGGTACCGAAGCCAATGCCCTGCACGCCGGCCGTGGCCAGAGCCGCGCCATAGCGCTCAAATCCCTCCGGTTCTTCCTGAAAAGCAAGCCCCAGGGTGAGCATGAGCGCGCCGGGGGAGGTGAACTCGCTGGGGTCCGCGAGCTCGGAGGCGTGGATGGTGTTGAAGGAGGCTTTGGCGCTAAGGACGCTCCGCAAGCTCAGAGAGCGCTGGTTGAGCAACCAATGGAAGGAAATCTCACGCATGGTGGACAGACTACACAGTAGTAGGAGCAAAATTTATACATAGTGTCCATAGTGTTCGGGGCGTGTTGGGGGCCACACTAAGGGGCATCCTATTCATCCGAACACAAAAGGAAGACCATGCAGGAACTTCAGTACCACATTGAGCAGTCCCGCCACCTGGGCCAGCAGGTCCCGGGCCCGAAGAGCGCCGCCCTGGATGAGCGCCGCAAGAACGCCCTCCCCGCGGGCATGGCGCCGTCACTTCCGGGCTACGTAGTGGATGCCGATGGCGGCATTCTTGCCGACGCCGACGGCAACCGTTTCATCGATCTCGCCTCCGGCATCGCCGTAACCTCCGCTGGTGCTTCGAACCCGGCCGTCGTGGCCGCGGTTCAGGAGGCCGTCGCGCACTTCACCCACACCTCCTTTACCGTGTCCCCGTATGAGTCCTACGTGGCCGTGGCAGAAAAGCTCAACGAGGTCACCCCGGGCGACCACCCGAAGAAGACCGCGCTGTTTAACTCCGGCGCTGAGGCCGTCGAGAATGCCGTGAAGATTGCCCGCAACTACACCGGCAAGCGCGGTGTCGTGGTCATGGACCGCGCCTTCCACGGCCGCACCAACCTGACCATGGCGATGACCGCCAAGCAGTCTCCCTACAAGAACGGCTTCGGCCCCTTCGCACCGGAAATCTACCGCGCACCGATGTCCTACCCGCTGCGCGATGGCCTGAGTGGTGCCGAGGCCGCCCAGAAGACCATCACCATGATCGAGCAGGAAGTCGGCGCGGCTAACCTGGCCTGCGTTGTTGCTGAGCCGATTCAGGGCGAGGGCGGCTTCGTCGTCCCGGCCGAGGGATACCTCGCAGCAATCCAGAAGTGGTGCAACGAGAACGACGTGGTCTTCATCGTCGACGAGATTCAGGCAGGCATGATGCGCACCGGTACCTGGTTCGCCTCTGACCATGAAGGCATTGTTCCGGACATGGTGACCATTGCGAAGGGTATTGCCTCCGGTATGCCGCTGTCTGCGGTAACTGGCCGTGCAGAAATTATGGATGCGCCGCAGCCGGGTGGTCTGGGCGGCACCTACACTGGTAACCCGGTGGCCTGTGCTGCTGCTCTGGCAACCTTCAAGGAATTTGAGGAGAAGGACTTCGGTGCGCGCGCCCAGAACCTAGAGAAGGTTGCCCGTGAGGAGCTGGAGCCCATTCTGGGCGATGAGCGCGTGGCCGAGTTCCGCGGCCGCGGCGCCATGCTTGCCCTCGAATTCGTTACCGCTGAGGGCGAGCCGGACTCCGAGCTGGTGCACAAGATCGCCGATGCCGCCAAGGCCGAGGGCGTCCTGCTGCTGACTTGCGGCCTGGACCACAACGTCATCCGCTTCCTACCTTCCCTGGCTATTCCGGAAGATCTGTGGCGTGAAGCGCTGCAGGTCGTCGTGAAGCAGTTCAACGAATACAAGTAGTTCCTTGTTGCTCACCTGGATCTTTCCGGGTGAGCTCCTGTTTTATTAGTCCTTAGTTATCGGAGAAGTCTTTGTCCAACAACATTTCCGTGCCGCAGAGGGATGAGTCCACGGCGGAATTCAAACCCGCGCTGTCCTTCGTGCAGGGCATCGCCCTTATTTTCGGCACCAACATCGGTGCTGGAGTTCTTTCCATTCCTTATGCCGCTCGCAACGGAGGATTCCTCGCACTCGTTATCGCCTTGCTCGTGGCCGGTACGCTCACGACCATTTCCATGCTGTACGTGGCGGAGTCTGCCATGCGCACCAAGGCGCCGCTACAGGTTTCCGGATTGGCGGAACATTACCTGGGGCAATGGGGCCGGTGGTTGGTTTTCGTGGCCATCATCGTCAACGGCATCGGCGCGCTCATTGCTTATGCCGCTGGTTCGGGCGACCTGATCAACAATATTTTCGGGTTGTCGCCGCTCCTCGGCACGCTGATCTTCTTTGGGTTCGGTTCCTGGGTGATGTACCGCGGGCTGCACACCACGGGTAAGACTGAAGGAGCCATCACCGCAGGCATGGCCATCATCATCGCTGTCCTGTGCGGATGGACGATCCTAGGCCCGGGAATCAAGATTGAGAACCTTTTGGTTCTTCACCCGTTCTTCATCGTCCCGATTCTGAACCTGGCGGTGTTTTCTTTCTTGGCGCAGTACGTGGTTCCGGAGCTGGTGCAAGGCATGGACCCGGCTAAACCGCAGCAGACCGCGCGGGCAATCGTTATGGGCATGGTCATCACGGGCTTTACCCTGGCGTTGGTTCCTTTTGCTGCCCTTGGTCTGCTCGGCATGGAGGTCACCGAAGTAGTAACCATCGCGTGGGGCGAGGCCCTTGGCCCGGTGGCCTACTACATGGCCAATATCTTTGCCCTGGCGGCTATGTTGACCTCGTTCCTGGCGATTGGTTTTACCACCATGCGCAACGTCTTGGACATCTTCCACTGGGAAGGCGTGAAGGGACAGCGCATCGTGGCAGTAGCACTGACGGTTGTTCCGCCATTGGTGATTTCCATTGCTGGTCTCGGCGGCTTCGTTGCGGCGTTGTCCTATGCTGGTGGTTTCGCGGGCGCCATCATGTCCGTCATTCCGGTGATGCTGTTGCACGCTTCCCGAAAGAAGGGCGACCGCGACCCAGGCTGGAACGTGGGCGGACTCGCACACCCGGTAATCCAGGGCACCATCATCGTGGTCTACGTCTTGGCCTTCATCTACTCGATCATTTCCATCTTTGGGCTGGTGCCGGCAGGCTGGGCGTAGCACCGGCTTTTAGACGCGACACCCGCCTACTTGCCAAAGTTCTGGCCAGATCTTGAGGCTGGGGCGACAACTTTGGCAGATCGGGCAGTTGTGGCTCAGACCTAGTTGCAGATCGTGCCGAAAAGACGGAAAGGCTGGGCAGCTCCAGGAATTTGGAGCGGCCCAGCCTTTCGGCGTGCGGCCTAGGCTATGGCCTAGAAGATGCCGTGGTCATGAAGTGCCTCGTCATCGGAGGGGACCTCAGAGATGGCATCCCACATCTCAACGAGCTTGCCGTCCTCGACGCGCCACAGCTCGCAATAGGAATGGCGCGCACCAGCGATGCTGCCTTCGGAATGGGTTAGAACGAACTGTCCTTGTGCAACCGTGCGGTGGATGCGCTCATACTCCAGCCCCTCGCCGTCTTCCTTCAGCTTGGTGAGGAAATCGACGCAGTTCTGGGCACCATCGGCGATATCAGGGGAGTGCTGGGCAAACTGATCATCGCGGGTGTTGTCGATGAAGCCGGAGTAATCAGCGCCGATGAGCGAGCGGGTGAAGAACTCGATGACGAACTCTCGGTTCTGCTCGGTGAGGCTCTCATCTCCGATCTCGGTAGCGCCATCGAGCTGCGTGCGGCCGCTTGCGTTCGGTTCTGCTAGGGGAACGAGGTTGTCCCAGTGCTCGACAATCTTGTCGCCCTCGACGCGGTAGATATCGAAACCGACGAAGGGCTCATCCTCGATGCCGTCGAAGCGGCCATGCAAAGCGACGAGGCCGTTGGCTTCATCGGCAATCACGCGGGCGTTGGTGTACTTCAGGCCCTCTCCCAGATCCGCGACAAACTTCTTGAGCCCTTCTGCATCATCAGCGATGAGGGGAGAGTGCTCCACGAAGTTGTCGGCGAAGTGCTTGTCCAGGACGGAGGTCTCGTGGCCATCGAAAAGCGCAGTGTGAACCTCGAGGACAAAGTTTCCTAGTGACGTCATGGAATCTCCTTAGTTGGCCACGAAGTAGGTGCGCTTGTTGACGAATTCATCCATGCCGTAGGGGCCCAGCTCGCGGCCGTAACCGGAGTTCTTCACACCACCGAAGGGGACCTCGGCGCCCTCGGCCGCGTAGGTGTTGACGTTGGACATGCCGACCTCTAGGCGCTGGGCAATCTTCTCGGCGCGCTCGACGTCCTTGGAGAAGACGCAACCGCCCAGGCCGTACTGGGTGTCGTTGGCCAGCTCGAGGGCCTCTTCGTCGCTGCTGACCTTGAACACGGTGGCCACGGGGCCGAAGAGCTCTTCGTAGTAGACATCAGAGCCAACCGGAACATCGGTCAGTACGGCGGGGCTGAAGTAGGAGGACTTCTCATCCACGAGCTCGCCGCCGACGTGCAGGGTGGCGCCGGCCGCCACAGTGCGGTCGATCTGATCCTTGAGGTTTTCTGCCGCGCTGCGCGAAGACAATGGGGTGTAGACGGTCTCGGAAGCCTCCTGCGGGGTACCCGGCTTCATGGCCTTTGCGAGCTCGACCAGCTCTGCGACGAACTCGTCGTAGATATCCTCCATCACGATCAGGCGCTTGTTGGAGTTGCATGCCTGGCCGGTGTTGTACATGCGGGTCTCCCACGCATCCTTGGCTGCCTGCTTGACGTCATCGGTGTCGAGGATGACGTACGGGTCGGAGCCACCGAGCTCGAGTACCGCCTTCTTGAGGTTCTTCGCAGCCAGAGAGCCCACCGCAGCACCAGCGCGCTCGGACCCGGTGAGGGACACACCGCGCAGCTCCTTGTGCTCGATGATCTTCTCTGCCTGATCGTGGGTAGCGAAGATGTTGGTGTAGACGCCCTTGGGTACGCCGGCGTCATCCATGATCTTCTGGATGGCAAGCGCGGAGCGTGGGCAGATGGTGGCGTGCTTCAAGACGATGGTGTTGCCCAGCATCAGGTTCGGGGCAGCGAAGCGCGCAACCTGGTAGTAGGGGAAGTTCCACGGCATGATGCCAAGCAGAACACCGATGGGAAGGCGCTGAATGTAGCCCTTGCTGTCCATTTCGACGGGGATTTCCTCGTCGGCGGCGAACTTCGGGCCGTTGTCGGCATAGTAGCCAAAGATGGCGCCGCTGAACTCAGCCTCCTCAAGGCCCTCGGAGACCGGCTTGCCCATTTCGGTAGCGATGATCTCTGCGAGCTCATCCTTGCGCTCTTCGAAGAGCTCGGCAACGCGCGTGACTACCTTGGCGCGCTCCTCGATCGGGGTCTCGCGCCAGCTGAGGAATGCCTCGTGCGCGGAGTCGACAGCGGCCAGGACCTCCTGGTCAGTGGCGTGGTCAAAAGTCTCGAGAACCTCACCGGTAGCGGGGTTTTCTACGCGAAATCCGGACATTGCTTCATCCTCCAATGATTGAAGTGTGTATGGGTTGCGCCCCATTATGGGGCTGAATATGATTTATTGCAAGGTGTTTGCGTTTTATGCCATATATCTCAGTATGGGCTTATCGGGTACTTGGGCTGAGGGGGTGAAAGGAGGCCACCTAGCCCCGCCAAGGCTGAATCCCTGCGCGGCGCCAGGCCTCCAAGAACTGGGTGGTCTCGGCTTCGTCTGTAATGGACACGCGCACGCCCTTATCGAGGTAGCGGCGGATGACCACGCCTTCATCAAGCATCTTCGTTTCCACCTCTTCGGCATCTGGGCGCGGCAGCCAGACGAAGTTACCGTAGGACTTCTCGGCTCCCAGTTCCGCGCAGACGCGGTCGCGTTGTGCTTTGGTGATCTCGACGGCGTCGTCAAGCTCGTCGTGGCGTTTGAGCACCTCCACCGCGGCAGTTTCTGCCATGGCGGTCACCGTCAGCGGTAGGGAGAGTAGCCGCAGCGCATTGATGATTTCTTCGCCCGCCACCGCGTAGCCCACGCGCATGCCAGCCAAACCCCACGCCTTGGAGAAGGTGCGCACGCCGAGCAGGTTGGGATAGCGCTGGTATTCCTCCACCGAATCCGGGGTATCGGAGGCGTCGTTGTACTCCCAATAGGCCTCATCGAGCAGTACGACGACGTCTTGGGGCACCCGTTCCATGAAAGTGCGGAATTCACCGCGCGTGATGACGGTGCCCGTCGGGTTATTGGGGTTGCACAGGATGATGAGCTTGGTCTTGTCTGTCAGTGCATCGAGCACTGCCTCCAGATCGACGCGGTAATCCTTCGTGAGCGGGACCAGAATTGGTTCCGCTCCGGCCATGCGCACGTACAGGGGATAGGCCTCGAAGCTGCGCCAGGGCACGATGACCTCATCGCCGGTGTGGCAGGAGGCCAAGATGGTGGCCTGCAGGATGGGCGTGGAACCCGCAGAGACGAAGATATTATCCGCCGGAACATCTAAGTAATTGCACAAGGCATTGGTGAGCTCCAAGCTGCCGGGCTGTTGGTAGCGGTTGGTGGTGCGGGCGGCGTCGGCAACCGCGGCAATGATGTCCTCGGCGGGAGGGAAGGGGACCTCGTTGGAGGAAAGTTTCAGGGCATTGGGGAAATCCTTGCCCACCTTGTACTCGGGGAAGCTTGAGAGATCACTACGGAGCATAATCACGTCCTTTCTAAATCATGTCCCAGATGGTCACGGCCATGATCAGCAGGCCCATGCCGAAGACGAAGTAGTTCCACGGGTCATTGCGGAATTGCTTGTACACGTCCAGTTTCTTGAACATGTACACCGGAACCAGATAGACGATGAACGCCACGAAGACACCGGAGACCACGGAAATCATCGAAATAATGGAGGGGTTAAAGATGGCAACTAGCGTGGTGCACACGAAGACGATGACATAGATGATGTTGAGCAGCGTGCGGTGCGAGACCTTTTCCGCCAGCTGTGGCGCGGCGTTCTTCAGCAGGTATTCCGTTCCCTCTTCGGTACCGAGCATGTGGCCGAAGTAGGAGGAAACGATGGCGCAGATGACCACGATGGGGGCCATGTAGGCCATGAACGGAGTGCCCGTGACGTTAGCGAAGTAGGAGAGCACCGGAATATTTTGCTCGAGTGCCTCATTCATGCCGTCGGCGCCAAGTGCGAGGACGCAGGACCACACGAAGAACATGGTGAAGACGACGAGCAGGATGGCGGTGTAGAACTCCGTGCGGGAGACGCGCTTCTCGGTCTTCTCGCCGTACTGCGGCTGCATGTCGATGGCAAACTGCGAAAGCGCCGCCATGTGGGAGAAGGAGAAGACCAGCACCGGAAGGATGAGGAAGATGCCCTTGAGCATCTGGCCCCAGCCATCGGCACCATCGTCGAAATGGATGAAGCTGTGCAGGTCCCAGCGCGGAATGAGGTAGATGGAGGTGATTGCCAGTGCGATGATGAGCGGGTAGACCAGCACTTGGGCCAGCCAAATCATGGGTTTGCGGCCGATGGCGAAACCGCCGGTCATGATTCCGACGCAGATGGTGGCGAGTAGCCAGCGGTCGATGGAGGGCCCGCCAAGCTGGTTGACGATGAAACTATCCACTGCGTTGGTGATGGAGACACCGTAGATCAGGACGGTGGAAAAGACCGTGATCCAGTACAGCACCGCGAAGCCAATTCCTTGGCCTTTGCCCAGGTACTGCGAAACCAGCTCGAGGATGTCCTTGCCATGGTCCTCCTTGGGCGCGCCCGCAACGATGCGTGCATAGGTGCGGTGTGAAAAGTACACCAGCGGAAGGATGAAGACCGTAGCGAAGACGAGCGGCCAGAAACCGAAACCGCCCGCATTGAGCGGAAGGAAGAGGATGCCCGCACCCACCGCGGTGCCGAAGAGCGTAATGATCCACGATGCGGTGGAGGCGGCGGGGCGCTGCTTGGCAGCGTCCCCCTCGCCCACAATGTGCTCGCCTTTCTTCAGCTCAGTGGTGGGCGGCGTGGATGGTGTTGGTGGAGTATTGGCAGAGCTCATGGTGAGCCTCCTCTATTCGATGGGCAGGGAGTGGTCCTGGTCGGTGATGACGTTGATGAGCGCCGGTACGCCGTCCTCGGTGATGGCGCGCAAGGCCCGGGCTACCGCCTCTTGTGCCTGCGAGTCATCGGTGACGAGCTCGCCATGCGCGCCGAAGCCGCGGGCGACGGCCGCGAAATCCGGGTTTATAAGCTGCGTGCCGGAGACGCGGTCGGGGAAGTGCTTCTTCTGGTGATCGCGGATGGTTCCGAACTCGCCATTGGACATGACGATGATGAGGAAGGGCGCGCCGTACTGCAGCGCGGTGGCTAGCTCTTGGCCGTTCATGAGGTATTCGCCGTCGCCAGCAATGGTGACGACGGTGCGCTCCGGGAACTGCAATTTGGTGGCTACCGCGGCCGGGATGGAGTAGCCCATCGACCCGTTGCGCACGCTGAACTGGGAGGGGTAGACCTGCGAGCGCAGGAACTGCTGGGCCCAGATGCAGTGGTTGCCGGCGCCGAAGGTGTAGATGGGATCCTGCGGCAGCTGCTCGTGGAGTGCTGCGAGGATGGCCTCCATGTGGGCGGTGCCGTCTTTTCCGGGGCGGTAGTTCGCTGGCTCGGGGAGGGTGGCGAAGTCGAGGTGGTTCGCGTGCGCGGTATCAAACCACTCGCCGCGCTTATCCTTGCCCTCGACGTTTAGGCGGTCCAGCGTGTTAGCGAAGGCCACGGGGCTTGCCACGATGTGTTCTAGCAGCGCCACCGAGTGGCCTCGCAGGCTGGTATCGGGATTGATGGCGATGTTGCGTGCCTGCGGAGACTGGCGCAGGGTGTAGCCGTCGGTGGGGACATCACCGAGAACGGCACCGACTTCGATGACGAGGGAGGCGGCTTCCAAAAGTTGCGCCGCGCGTGGGTCGCGCCCATAGCCGAGCCAGCCGGCGTTGGCGGGGGAGTCGAAAGGCACGCGGTCAGCGGCGCGGAAGTCTTGAATGATCGGGGTGCGGTGCTCTTCGGCGAAGCGAGTGATCTTCTCTGCGGCCTCCGGGGTCCAGCGCGGACCGCCGGCAAAAATGAGTGGACGCTCTGCGTGGCTCAGCTCGCGGGAGAGGAGGTCCAGGTGATCGTCGGAAAGCGCGCCCTCCGATACCGGGATGGGTGGGTGGATGCTGCCGGTGAACTCCTGGTGGAGAACATCCTCTGGCAAGCCCACGATGACGGGACCGGGGCGGCCCTGCTGGGCTTGGAAGAATGCCTCGGCCACAACGCGGGAGGCGCGCTCCGGATCATCGAGGACGAAGACCTGCTTGGCCTGGGTGCCGAACCAGGCCTTAGGGTCGAATTCCTGGAAGGACTCGCGGTCGCGGTCGGAGGTGGGGATGAGGCCCACGAAGAGGACGAGCGGGGTGGCGTCCTGCCAAGCGGTGTGGATACCCACGTAGGCGTTGGCCGCCCCGGGGCCGCGAGTGACCATGGCGACGCCCGGCTGGCCGGTGGCTTTGCCGTGGGCTTCAGCCATGTAGGTGGCACCGCCTTCGTGCCGGGTGACGATGGCCTTCACAGGGGAATCGTAGAGGCCGTCGAGCACGGGAAGGAAGCTTTCGCCGGGCACGAGGAATGCGCGGGTGACGTTGTGCGCGGCGAGGGATTCGGCAATGGCGGCGCCGACGTGTGACATGGAAACCTCCCTGAAGTAGTTGTGTTGGTGGTCTCATTATTCTTTGGTGATGTCATGTTGTCTAATGTCTAAAAAGCTGGAAAGCCAAACCCTCAGGGCATGGTTGGTGGTAAAAGTAGGGAAATGGACATGGTGAAGGCCAAATATTTCCTTGCGGTTGTGGATTCCGGCACGGTGACTGCTGCTGCGGAACGCCTTGGAATAACTCAGCCGGCGCTGAGTCGGCAGCTTAGGCGCTTTGAGAAAGAACTGGACCTGGAGCTCTTCGTGCGGGCTGGTTCCTCGCTAGCGCTCAGCGATGCGGCGCATGCCCTCATCCCGACTTGCCGCCGCCTCCTCGCGGAATCCGCGCGCGCCGGGCAGGCGGTGGAGGCACTTCGGGCGGGCAGTGTCCCGGCGTTGCGTGTGGCGGCTACGCCAACGACGATTTCGACGCTACTTGCCCCTTTTATTGAGGCCGCTGGCTCAACTATCCCTCTGCTCACCACGACCCCGGTCACGCACTATGACGTTTTCGACGCGCTGGAAGGCGCCGCCGACGTGGTGATTGCTACCATTCCGCCAGGCAATGACGTGACCTCGCTGGCTTTGGGCACGATTCCGGTGCGTGCCTGGGTGCCGCCGACGCATCCCTTAGCACTGGAGTGTGCGGGTTCGACCAGCGTGGAGGTTAAACGGTTATTGCAGGAAAATGTGGCGCTGCCCTCGCGGCGAAGTGTGTCTCGCGGGGTGGTGGATTCCTTCGTGGGCACGGCTGGCTACGCCTTAGGCTCGCACGTGGAGTGCGATGATACGGCAACGTTATGCGCCTTGGCGCGTGCTGGGCGAGCCGTAGCGCTCATGACGGAGCTGCAACCAGTGCGGCTGGTGGGCTTCGACGTGGTCGATGGTGAGCGCGCTCTGGCAGGGGTACCGCTGGTCGCGGCCTGGTCCCCGGGACACTATGCGGGGGAAGAGATTGCGCAGATTGCCCAACGGTTCCGCAGTTTTATTGAGGGGTCGCTTCGCTAGGGCGTTTTCTTGGCGCTGGGCGCTTCGCGCGCCTAGTTTCGCAGTCGACAAAACTGCCCCAGTTGCCAAAGATCTGGCCAGATCTTGAGGCGGAGACAATAACTTTGGCGAGTAGGGCGGTTGCGCAGCACACAGCGGCGTGCCGTGTTACCTTGGAGCCTAACTTTCCGGGGGGAATGACATGAAACATGGCATTGTGTGCGGCCTATCTAAAGGTGCGCTTGCAACTCGCGTGCGCCGAGGAGAGATTACGCGACTTGCCAAGGGGCTTTATGTCTGGGGCAGGCCCGAGCCATTAGAACTATTAAAGCTATTACAGGAGCACAGGCCATTCCTTAAGGCGACAGGAACAACGGCTGCCCAGGTGCTTCTTGGCGAGACCGTGACTTTTCCACTGCGGCTCGCCAGTGTGGAGAGAATGCCGACATCAACCTTTTATGTGCACTCGCGGGTGAGCGTCGAGAGTTTCGTTACCTCGTCTGGGATCCGGGTCCTTAATCCTCTTGTCGCCATGAAATCTGTTAGTCCTGAACTGGGGATTCGCGTGTTTGAGTCCATCTACTCCTCGAAGGCCGGACGCGCCCGACTGGATAGTCACCGCGAAGCACTCAATGTCACCCCTGTTGCAAGCCAACGAATGCTAGAGCAGGCCGCGTTGTTCACGGATTCTGGTGCGGAGGTGAAAGTAGCCAAGGGGCTGAAAAGGCGTGGGCTCAAGGTCGAGTGCAACGTTGTTATCGGCCACTACACCTGGGACATCGTGCTCCCAGAGCTCAAAGTTGCGGTAGAAATCAACGGGATGAAATTCCATTCCCAGCAAGAGTCATGGTTGCGGGACCATTGGAAGAACAATGAGGGCGCACTGATTGGGTGGCTAACGCTGCGCTATACAGGTCATTGCGTGGCGCATCATCTGGACTATGTCATTGACCAGATAGCTAATGCCAGGAATCCGGACTTTGAGAAGCGTTACTTCAAGTTCATCGGTTTCTGGCACGAGGGAGTGTTGCCGCCCAAGCCGAAACCGTGGGAATACAGCGAGCACTTGGGGTATGTGCCGCCTGTGCCGCCGGAACCACCCGACTATCCAGAACCGCCCGACTTCCCGGAGCCACCCGACTGCCCTAGGTGACGAAGTTATTGCCAGATCTTGAGTCAGAGGCGAAAACTTTGGCAGGACGGGCAGTGTGGGGCATGTTCCTGGCAGTTGTGCCCGGCAGCATACGGCTGACGCTAGGCAGCAACCAGCCCCTCAACGATGAGCGCCAGGGCCGCGCTGATAGCCACGACGAGGACGATGCGGTTGAGCACCTTGGCGTTGATGAAACGGTTGAGGTAGCTGGCGGCGATGAGGCCCACGATGGCTACCGGCAGGTAAGCCGCGGCAGCGGTGAGCTGCAGGCTGGTGATTTGCCCGCTTAAGCCCAAGATCGCCAGCGAGATGGTGCAGCCGATGATGAAGGTACCCGACAGGGTGCCGCGTATGCGGGCTGGGTCATAGCCCTTGAGTACCAGCGCCATGGGCGGGCCGCCGATGGAGGTGGATGTTCCCAGGAACCCAGAGGCAACGCCTGCCACCGCAATGTTGGTGGTGGTGCGCTTGGGGGACCAGCCGAGGCTGGACAAAGTCATGGCAAAGATGACCGCGCAGCCGATGAATAGGGAGAGCCCGCGGTGGGAGAGGGAAGCAATGGCCCACGCGCCGAGCAGGGATCCGGGTATTCGCGCGATGGAGGAGATGGCCACGATGTCCCAGGACACCGCCGAGCGCGCTTTGAGCATCGTCGTGGTGGAAATGACGAAGGCCAGCAAGAGAATGAGCGTGGGAACCAGCTCCGGTTTGATCAGCGCCAAGATGGGGGTGGCGATGGTGCCCAGCCCAAATCCGATGGTGCCCTGGCAGATTGTCCCCACGAGGATGAGCACGCCGATAAAGATGTAGAGCCAGCTGAACATTGCTCTACTATCTCATGAAGGCTTTTAGGAGCGGACGGTGACCTTCTCGTTGTCTGCGATTTCCTGCAAACGGTCGGCTGAGCACAGGCCCGCCACGATGACGGCGGAGCCGCCCGCGGCCAGCGGTTCGAGCACTGCACGCTGGAAGGAAGCGGTGTCCGTCCAGCCCTGTGAAAGCACGCGCTCAGCGCCCAAATCCGTGGGGAAAAGCTCCGGCAGTGGGGTCGTGGTGCCATAGAAGTGATCACCATAGAAGCGCACGGTGGGGCCGAAGTCGATGGTGCCCAGCGGCAGCTCGCCGCCGCTTTCGACAACGCCGCGGCCAAAAGGATCCTGCGTGACTAGCACCGTATCGACCAGTGGGGCTGACGCAGAGTCGGCGCCCGCCGCAGCCTTGAGATAGGTCTCCGGGGAGGTGAAAACCACGGCGATATCGTCGGCGTGCGGTTCTGTAGCAACCGCACCATTCTTAATGTCGAAGGGGACTCCGGCGGCGAGCGCCCCAAGCGCAATGACGGCAGCCTGCCAGGACACCGGAAGGTCAATGAGGATGCGAGAATCCGTGTCTGGTTCGAGGTCGAGCTCTTCCAACAGCATGTTGGCAATCTTGGAGGTCCAGTTCTCCAGCGTTTGCGCCGAGAAGTCCATGCGGGTGCCGTCAGTTTCGTTATAAACACTGAGCCGGGGAGCAGAGGCATCGGCGGACAGGAGATGCTGTAGGAGTTCCATGTCCGCCCATCGTAGGTGGCAGGCGCTCAGCCCGCCACGAACGACCGGTGACTAGGCCCTTGAGTCTACTGCGAGTTCACCTCGCAGCAGACTAGTTCACGCAGCGCGGGCCATCGCCGCCAGCGTCGATCTCAGGCGAAACCTCCGCGGTACCGAAATCATCGCCCGGGGTACCAACCTGCTGAGTGTCGCCACCCTGGCTGGGCTCCGCAGCAGCCTCTTCTTCCTGCGCGGAGTCATCCTTCGGGCCGGAGTAATCATCAGTAGCCACCACGATGAAGGTATCCGGCTCGAGCTCTTCGTTGGCCGTGACTGGCAGTCCGCCGAGCTGCTCAGCCAGGGCCCGGGCGCGCTCATCGTTAGCATCCGCGGCCACAATCTGGGACTCGGTATACAGGCCCGACTGCGCATTGGCCGTGCGCTCAACTGTGTAGCCCACGTTCTTCAGCCACGCGCCGATTCCGCCGGCCATTCCGTCGACGTTGCCGGCGTTCAAGACGTGCAGGTTGAGGTTTTCAGCCACGGGCTTCTCGCCGTTGTCGCCGCCCTCGTCCGAGGCGGCATCCTCAGACTTTTCTTCTTCCTCGGCTTCTTCTTGGGACTTGGCCAAATCTTCCATGAAGCGGTGGACCTCTGCGGTATCGATGGTCACCACCGATTCGCCATAGTCACCCACGCCGGTAATTGAGGTCACCGGGATCGTCGTAAAGGTCACGTTGCCGCCGGCCAGCCCGGCCAGCTGGGTGACGAAGCCCATGATGTCCCAACCGTCATCGATGACCACGGAGCGCTCCACGGCATCGGCAATCTTGTTGAGTTTGCCAGGGGAGGTCAGCGTGCCCGAGTCCAGTACCTTCGAGGTCAGCGATGCCATGTAGGCCTGCTGGCGCACGATGCGGTCAAGGTCACCGCGCGGGAGATCATAGCGCTGGCGCACGAAGGAGAGGCCCTCGGATCCCTGCAAGGTTTGGCGCCCGGCCGGGAACTTGGCGCCCGACATCGGATCATCGACGGCGTCGTTGAGGCAGACGTCGACGCCCCCGACGGCGTCGGTAAGCAGCACGAAGCCTAGCAACCCCACCTCAGCATAGTGATCAACGCTGACATCAGTGAGTTGGTGCACCATCGAAATGAGGCCAGAACGGCCGGCCTCCGTGCTTTCCTTCTCAATCTCCTTGTCCGTATGAGGTGCC
The DNA here is from genome assembly GCF_001813175.1 of Corynebacterium sp. HMSC069E04. Classification (NCBI taxonomy): domain Bacteria; kingdom Bacillati; phylum Actinomycetota; class Actinomycetes; order Mycobacteriales; family Corynebacteriaceae; genus Corynebacterium; species Corynebacterium sp. HMSC069E04. Next base: position 69,425 of record NZ_KV811704.1, read on the forward strand.
TTTTTGCCCGCTGCTTCAGCCTCCGCGTTGTCCTGCTGCAGCTCCTCCATCTTGGCTACCTTGTGTTGCGCAAAGACTGCGTTGATCTTCGTGTTTCCGAAGTCTTCGTCGTGGACATAGGTATCGCGCGGAATGGATACTGCCGTGGCGCGCGAGCCATCGTTGGGAATACGGATCACCATGATGGTGTCCGTGTTTTCCTCACCTTCGTCCACGCCGGCATGCAGATCTGCCAGCTCCTGTTCGGAAAGCGGATTCCCCTTGGCATCGGTGCGGGAGTCCTTGCCCACGAGCAAGATATCGACCGCGCCATCGAGACTGCTGTCCTTGAAACCACCCTGGTTACCCAGCGCCAGGTTGGAGGCGGAGGAAATATCATTTCCCAGCTTTCCCACGGTGAAGTAGCCCACGCCGGAGAGCACCAGGACGACAGCAGACAGGAACGCGACGACGGCTTTCACCGGCGTCGATCCTCGTTGGGCGGTGGGCGCGGACTGCGAGGGCGCGGCCTGGATATGGCGGGCGGCGCGCGGGGAGTTCGGGGAAGTCACGGGACTAGTTTAGGTGAGCTCGCTGCAAAAACGTGAAGCAGTGTCGCGGGCGCGTGCGCGCACTGGCGTTGGGTACGCTCAAATTTATCGTGAAGAATATACAGAAACCCCTGGCCGTGGTCACCGTGACCTTTTCTCCTGGCCGTTACCTCAGCGATTTCTTGTCCTCGCTGCGCTTGGCGACGTCCCGTCCAACCCTCACCATCCTCGCCGATAACGGCTCGACCGATGGGGTGCCGGAAGCTGCCGCGCGGGAGCACGCGGACGTGGAATTCCTCGATACCGGGGGAAACCTCGGTTATGGCGCCGGAATGAATGCCGGCGCGCGTTTCGCTCGGGCGAAGGGCGTCGATGAAGAGTTCTTTCTCATTGCTAACCCGGACGTGACGTTTAGCGAAGGTTCTCTGGATGAGCTGATCGCGTGTGCGCGCCGCCACCCAGATGCCGCGGCGGTGGGGCCGCGCATCGTGGAGCCGGATGGTAGCAACTATCCCTCTGCTCGCGCGGTGCCGACGTTGCTGACGGGTGTTGGCCATGCGCTCTTTGGCACAATCTGGCCTTCCAATCCGTGGTCGCGCGCCTACCGCGATGATGCCGACATGGACAGCGAGCGCCCGGCCGGCTGGCTATCCGGCTCCTGTCTGTTGGTGCGCTGGGAGGCTTTTGAGCAGATTGGCGGCTTTGATGAGCGTTACTTCATGTATTTGGAGGACGTGGACTTAGGTGACCGCTTTGTCCGCGCCGGCTGGCGCAATATCTTCTGCCCCACGGCGGTGATTACCCACGCCAAGGGCCATTCGACGCAGGCCCATCGCGGCGCGATGCTGCGTGCCCACCATGACTCCGCCTATCGCTTCCAAGCGGATAGGCACCCGTACTGGTACCAAGCGCCACTGCGCGCGGCTTTGTGGCTGGGGTTGCGGGTGCGCGGGCTGGTTTTAAGCGCGTGCCGCGACGGCTCCTAGGGCTGGGGCGCTTATACACTAACGGTGGCTTATCTGAAAAGAGATTAAGGAACGATATGACTGAATCAGCGCCCCAGTGGGGATCGACGGCCGATGCCGTCATTCTGGTGGGAGGTCGCGGCACCCGTCTGCGCCCGCTGACGATTGGCACGCCGAAGCCGATGTTGCCCACGGCCAACTACCCATTCCTTCAGCACTTGCTTGCTCGTATCAAGGAAGCAGGAATCGAGCACGTGGTGCTTTCTACTTCCTATAAGGCGGAGGTCTTTGAGGAGTACTTCGGGGACGGCTCCGAGTTGGGCTTGGAGATTGAGTACGTGGTGGAGGAGACCGCTCTGGGCACTGGTGGCGGTATCCGCAATGTCTATGACAAGTTGCGCCAGGATACGGTCATGGTGTTCAACGGTGACGTTTTGTCCGGAATGGATCTGAACGGCATCCTCGATACGCATCACTCCAAGGATGCGGATGTGACGATGCACCTGCTCAACGTTGCTGATCCTCGCGCTTTTGGTTGTGTTCCGACGGATTCTGAGGGCCGGGTGACGGCCTTTTTGGAGAAGACTGAGGATCCGCCGACGAACCAGATTAATGCTGGCTGCTACGTGTTCAAGAAGGATGTTATCGAGACTATCCCGGCAGGCCGCGTGGTTTCTGTAGAGCGTGAGACCTTCCCGCAGCTGCTAGAGTCCGGCCGCTTGGTGGTTGGACACGTGGACAACTCCTACTGGCGCGATATGGGCCGTCCGGATGATTTCGTCCGCGGTTCCTCTGATCTGGTGCGCGGTATTGCGCATTCGCCGTTGTTGGTGGGCCGCACGGGTGAGTCCGTGGTGGATGAGTCCGCGGGTATTGCCGGTGGCGTGCTCCTTCTGTCTGGTACGGCGGTGGGCCGCGGTTCCGTCATTGGGGCGGGTTCGCGTTTGGATGGCACGGTGGTCTTTGATGGCGTGACCATTGAGCCGGGTGCCATCATCAATAACTCCATCATTGCCTCGGGTGCGCACATCGGCGCCAACGCGCATATCGATGGCTGCGTTATCGGTGAAGGCGCCACTATTGGCGCGCGCTGCGAACTGCAGGGCGGCATGCGCGTCTTCCCTGGTGTGAGCATTCCGGACGCGGGCGTGCGTTTTAGTTCCGACGCCTAAGTGCTGCCGCGCAGTGGAATAAAGCGATAGGAAAGCGCGGAGAGCAGGGGGTGTCTCTCGGCGCTTTCCTTTTCTTGTGTATTAGTAACGGCACCGAAGGCTAAGCGATACACGTGGCCGTGACTCGTGGTTTTCGTGGTGCGAATGAGATCCATGTGTTTTGCCGGACTGGGTGGCGACACGCCGAAGAAACCTTGGAATTGTTCACAGGATAGGGGGAGGGTACTACATGTAGTACCCCCGACGATTACCCCCCGGCTAGGAGATCTGTGACTGATGTGAAAGTTGGGGACTCTGTACAGCGTTTTCGCTGGAGCTGCGCAAAAATCTTCCGCGACAGGTTGACGATATTTAGTGATTCGGTGTGAAATGACATCAGTGTAATAAACGGCACGGCGGGCGCGGCACCGAAAAATCTTTTCGGTGTAGGGTCGGTGCCACCGAATTAAGAGAGAAACGACCTCGGAGAAAGGAAGCAGCGTGGACAATACAACGAATAACGGCGCTATTCTCCGTGGCGGTGCTGCTGCAGAGATGTCGCTCGATGAACTCTTTGGTGCCGTCGAGCAGGAGTGGCAAGACCAGGCGCTGTGCGCCCAAACGGACCCGGAAGCATTCTTTCCCGAAAAGGGAGGATCTACCCGCGAGGCTAAGCGTATCTGCCAGGCCTGTGCGGTGCGTGATGAATGCCTCGAGTATGCCCTGGAGCATGATGAGCGCTTCGGAATCTGGGGTGGACTGTCAGACCGTGAGCGTCGCCGCCTCAAGCGTGAAATTGGTTAGAGCGTAGCGCAACCGCGAGCGAACAACCTTACTTCCCCTTTGTTGTTGGGCTTAGAGTTCAACAGTAAGGGGGAATAGTGGTTTTACCAGGTAAAGCGCGGATCAATATCTCCTGGATCGACATTGAGATAATGTGCCACCAGCGCGGTGAGCACTGTGGACAGTAGTTCTTCGCGCTCCTGGGCAGAATGCACACGCTCCTCCACGGGCATGCGGAAGATGACCAACCGTGCGCGTGTGGGCTGCCCATCGGAATCGACCCCTGCGGGGACAATGCGTCCGAGCGGAACCGGGCCATCGGCGATGATTTCATCCGGCATCACGGTCATATCCACGGATAGGCGCATTCGGGGCACGGTATCGACCGCGAGATCGAGCCCGGTGAGCTGTTCCGCGAAAGCATTGTGGATGGGTGCGTAGGCCTCCAGCACGGCCATGTCGAAGCGCTCAGCGCTGCTGCGATAGCGCGGTGTGTTGTGGGGGAGCAGGGGTCCGCGTGCACCGCGGCCATGGCGGTGGCGGGCCGGGCGAATATGCGGGCGGGGCGTGCTCATGCGGCTTAGTTTAAGCCGCCCGGAACAGGGCTTGCGGCGAGACGCGCCGCGCTGGACTATCTAAATCTCAAGTTAGGGTTTAGACTTGGGCCCGTGAATAGCTCTCGCCATTGCTCCCGCCCCGGCTGCGGCCGTCCCGCCGTGGCGACGTTGACCTATGCTTACGCGCAGCAAACCGCCGTCGTGGGCCCACTGTCTGAAGAAACCGATCCCCACGCCTGGGACCTGTGCGAAAAGCACAGCGCCCGCATCACCGCCCCGCAAGGTTGGGAGATGGTGCGCGTTGACCGCATCGAACTCGATGAGGATGATGACCTCACCGCGCTCGCGGAAGCTGTCCGCGAGGCCGGGCGCGTGACCACAGGCTTGGTGGATGATTCCACTGCTGGTTCCGGTGCCGATCCCATTGACTATTCCGCCACCTTCGACGGCGCCGATCCGCGTAACTCCAACCACCCTGTGTTCCGCACCCGCCGAGTGCACGATGCCCGCCAGCGCCGCCGCGCTCACCTGACTGTGGTGCCGGACGCAGAGTAGCCATTCGGGCGCTTTCTAGCCCGTCGGACGCAGATCACCGCGTCCGACGGGGGTATGCTTGTGGGCTATGCGAACTCGTGAACAGCTCAATGCAGTGATCAAGGCCTATGACGTCCGTGGTGTCGTGGGCGAGGACATCGATGAGAACCTCGTGCGTGATACTGGTGCGGCCTTTGCCGCGATTCTCCGTGGGGAAGGGGAGAGCACCGTGGCGGTGGGCCATGACATGCGTCCTTCCTCCCCGCAGCTGGCCGCTGCTTTCGCGGAGGGCGCTGCTGCGCAGGGCCTCGATGTTATCCATCTCGGTCTGACGTCTACCGATGAGCTGTACTTTGCCGCCGGCCACCTGAACTGCGCGGGCGCTATGTTTACCGCCTCCCACAACCCGGCGAAGTACAACGGCATCAAGCTGTGCCGCGCGGGTGCTGTTCCGGTGGGCCAGGAGACAGGTCTGGAGCAGATCAAGGACATGCTGATCGACGGCATCCCGGCCTTCGACGGCGAGCCGGGCACCGTCACTGAGCGTGAGGTTCTGCCGGACTACGCGGCATTCCTTCGCGGCTTGGTGCCGCTGGAGAACTCCCGCCCACTGGTCGTGGCTGTCGACGCCGCGAACGGCATGGGTGGACACACCGTCCCGGCGGTCTTTGAGGGGCTGCCTTTCGACGTGCGTGACCTCTACTTCGAGCTGGACGGCACCTTCCCCAACCACGAGGCGAACCCGCTAGATCCGAAGAACCTGGTGGACCTGCAGAAGTTCACCGTTGAGCAGAAGGCGGATATCGGCCTGGCTTTTGATGGCGATGCGGATCGCTGCTTCGTGGTGGATGAGAAGGGCCAGCCGGTGCCGCCGTCTGCTATTTGTGCACTGGTGGCGGAGCGCTACTTGGACAAGTTCCCAGGCTCCACGGTCATCCACAACCTGATTACGTCGAAGACGGTTCCGGAGCTCATCGCGGAGAAGGGCGGCAAGGCCGTGCGCACCCGCGTGGGCCACTCCTTCATTAAGGCCCAGATGGCCAAGGAGAAGGCGGTCTTTGGTGGTGAGCACTCCGCTCACTACTACTTCCAGGAATTCTGGAATGCGGACTCCGGCATGCTCGCGGCCATGCACGTGCTGGCAGCCCTGGGTGAGCAGGACAAGCCGCTGAGCGAGCTGATGGCCCAGTATTCGCGCTACGAGGCCTCGGGAGAGATTAACTCCACCGTGGAGGATCAGAAGGCAACGACCCAGCGCGTGCTGGATGAGCTGGCGGACAAGATTGAGTCCGTCGACGAGCTCGATGGCGTGACCGTACAGTTGAAGGGCACCGAGGCCTGGTTCAACGTCCGCGCCTCCAACACCGAGCCGCTGCTGCGCCTCAACGTTGAGGCTAAGACTGAAGACGAGGTGCAGGCCATCGTCGACGAGGTCCTCGGCATCATCCGCGCCTAGCGTGTGAAGGCACGTGCCTTCACACGAAGGCCTCGAGCCTTGAGACGAAAACTGCCCTATCTGACGATTTTCCCCGCGTTCATTGCGGCGGGAGCGATAACTTCGTCAGATAGGGCAGTTTTAATTGGGACGAGCCGGCTTAGTCGCGCGAGTGGTTGACCATCTCTTCCCACTCGACAAACTTCTTGCGCTCGCGACCCTCGGCCTCACCCAGGGCGCGCTCGGCGGCGTCAAGCTTCTTCCAGCCCTCCCAGGTCAGGTGCTCCAGGCCCTTGGACTTGAAGAGCTCGACGATGTCCTCGTCACGGGAGTGGGAGAGGTTGCCTGCTTCGGCGTCGGCAAGCAGCATGCCGATGGTCTCCGTGGCATCGGACTTGGTGTTGCCGATGAGCCCCACCGGGCCGCGCTTGATCCAGCCGGTGGTGTAGAGGCCCGGGACGATATCGCCGTCGAGGTCAACCACGTGGCCGCCGTCGTTGTTGATGACGTTCTTCTGCTTATTGAAGGGAACGCCCTCGATGGCATCGGAGCGGTAGCCCACGGCCAGGTACACGGCCTGTACCGGCCACTCGGTGAACTTGCCGGTGCCGGAGACAGAACCATCGCCGTTGAGTGCGGTGCGCTCGGTCTTCACAGCGGTAACCTTGCCGTTTTCACCGATGAACTCCACCGGCTGCTCGAAGAGGTGGATCTGCAGGGTGTGCGGGGCATCCTTCGGCTCACGGATGGCGTAGCCTTCCAGAGTCTGGCACACCAGGTCGCAGGACTTGGCCTCTTCGCGGGCCTTGAGGGAGGCTTCGTCGTAGTCGATATCCTCCGGGTCCACCACCACGTTGATGGTCGGGGAGTGGTCGAGCTCCTTGAGCTCCAGCGGGGTGAACTTGGCCTGCGCCGGGCCGCGGCGGCCGAAGACGCGGACGGTGGTGGCCTGGTTCTTGGCCAGGGACTCATAGACGTTGTCGGGAATCTCGGTGGATTCCTTGAGCTCATCGCCGGTCTTGGCCAGGATGCGGGCGACGTCGAGGCCCACGTTGCCCACGCCGATCACGGCGACGTCGGTAGCGGAGAGATCCCAGGAGCGCTCGAAGCGTGGGTTGCCGTCGTAGAAGCCAACGAATTCGCCGGCGCCGTGGACGCCCTCGAGATCGGAGCCGGGGATCTGCATGCCCAAGTCGCCGACGGCGCCGGTGGCGAAGACGATGGCGTCGTAGTACTCCTCGAGTTCGGAGACGGTGACATCGCGGCCCACGTTGATGTTGGACAGAAGGCGGATCTGTTCGGTGTCGAGCACTCGGTGCAGGGAGTTGACGATGCCCTTAATGCGCGGGTGGTCCGGAGCTACGCCGTAGCGGATGAGCCCGAAGGGGGCGGGCATCTGCTCGATGAGATCGATCTGAACGTTGCCGCCGGTTTTCTTCACCAGGATGTCGGAGGCGTAGATGCCGGCTGGGCCGGCGCCGATGACGGCTACTTTCAGGGGCTGCTGGGTCATGATGGCCTTTCGGAATGTTGTAGTAACTAACGAAAGCTTAGGTCTAAACAAGCGTGGGTTTCATTGAACCGGCTTGTCTGCTGTAGGGCAACTGGGCCTAATTACATTCGGAGAACATTGTGGCATAAACCCAGCGTGCTTTGCATATTCGGGAGAAAATAAAAAAGACCGCTTTGTCTGTTATTGCTAGACCGGTAGGTTTTCACTAACCGACGAAAGGCAGCAGATTATGACCACCGCCACAAAGCGAAAGCCACGCGCGAAGAAACCGGAAGGCCAGTGGAAGATTGATGGCACTGCACCGCTGAACTCCGACGAGGAGATCAAGCAGGCCGACGATGCCCTAGCAGTGCGTCAGCGCGTTATCGATATCTACTCCAAGCAAGGATTTGCTTCCATTCCTGCCGAGGATCTCGCCCCCCGTTTTAAGTGGTTGGGCCTATATACCCAGCGCAACCAGAACCTGGGCGGGGAAATGACGTCCAAGCTCAGCAACGCCGAGCTACAGGATGAGTACTTCATGATGCGCGTGCGCTTCGATGGCGGCCGCGCGGATCCCGCCAAGCTGCGGGCGGTGGGAGAGATTTCGCGCGATTATGCGCGCTCCACCGCGGACTTTACGGACCGCCAGAACATCCAGCTGCATTGGATTCAGATTGAAGATGTCCCCGCCATTTGGGAGAAACTGCGCTCTGTGGGGCTGGATACCTTGTTGGGCTGCGGCGACGTGCCCCGTGTCATTCTTGGCTCACCGGTAGCGGGGGTGGCTGCCGACGAAATTATCGACGCCACCCCAGCCATCGAGGAGATTAAGAATGATTACCTCTTGCGCGATGAATTCCATAACCTTCCGCGTAAATTCAAGTCCGCCATCTCCGGCAACGTGCGTCAGGACGTGACCCACGAGATCCAGGACGTTGCCTTCGTGGGGACGCAGCATCCGGAGTACGGCCCGGGCTTCGATTGCTTCGTGGGCGGGGGCTTGTCCACGAACCCAATGCTCTCGCAATCCCTCGGCGCGTGGATTCCGCTCGAGCGCGTGCCGGAGGTATGGGCCGGTGTGGCGCGCATCTTCCGCGACTATGGCTTCCGTCGCAACCGCAACCGCGCGCGTCTGAAGTTCCTGGTGGCGCAGTGGGGCATTGAGAAGTTTCGCAAGGTACTGGAGGAGGAATACCTCGACGCGCCGCTTCTCGATGGCCTCCCGCTCCCCGTCGCTCCCGGCAACCGCGATCACGTGGGCGTGCACCGCCAGCAGGACGGCAAGTTCTACGTCGGCGTGAAACCCACCGTGGGGCATGCCACTGGCGAGCAGCTCATTGCCATCGCCGACGTGGCCGAGAAATTCGGCATCAGCCGCATTCGCACGACACCGATGAAGGAGCTGCTTTTCCTCGACGTGGAAGAAGAGGACATTCCCGCGCTTTCGCGCGCCTTGGATGAGACGGGCCTATACTCCCAGCCCTCGGAGTTCCGCCGCGGCGTCATCTCCTGCACCGGCCTGGAGTTTTGTAAGCTCGCGCACGTGACCACCAAGGCCCGCGCCATCGAGCTCGTCGACATCTTGGAAGATACCCTCGGTGACCTCGACGTCCCGCTATCTGTCGCCCTCAACGGCTGCCCCAACGCCTGTGCGCGTTCGCAGGTAGCGGATATCGGGCTCAAGGGACAGATCGTGACGGATGCCGATGGCAACCGCGTTGAAGGTTTCCAGGTCCACCTTGGCGGCGCCCTCGGGCTATCTCCGGACTGGGGCAGAAAGCTGCGTGGGCACAAGGTGGTGGCGGATGAGGTTCCGGACTATGTCATTCGCTTGGTCAACAAGTACAAGGAACAGCGCGAAGACGGCGAACAGTTCCGCCACTGGGTCTTGCGCGCGGACGAGGAGGACCTGCAGTGAATTTTCGCCGTCAGCCTAACCCCAACCGCAATCACCCAGCCTTTTGCCCTTATTGCGCTGGGACAAACCTTTTCCCAGATGAGGAAGATGATTTTGCCTGGAAGTGCGAAGAGTGCCTCCGCATCTTTTCTGTACGCTTCCACGGCCAAGACGATGCCCCCGTAGCGCCCGCGCCGGCGGTCTCCTCCGCGGAGGCGCTGCAGCGCTCTCTCGCTCGCCGCGGCCATTCCACCGCGAAAACTCAGAATTAAGGAAACCCACCATGACCGCCCCGACCGCTACCACGGCATTACTAACCTTGTCACACGGCTCACGCCACCCTGAGGCTGCAGCGAACGTTATGGCCCTGACCCACGCCGCTGGCGAATTGGCCGGTGTGCCGGCCACCGCCGCACACTTAGAATTCAATAACCCGCCACTTGATGAGGCGGCGCGCTGCCTAGCAGCGCAAGGAATACGCGAGGCGGTCGTTGTGCCATTGCTCTTTACCGAGGGCTACCACCAGCGCATCGACGTTCCTGAAGCTGTGGCCCAGGCTTCTGCGGCATCTGGGGTGCGCCTTCACCAAGCCCGTGGACTCGGTACCGGTGAGGACATGGCGCGTCTGCTGGCAGAGCGAGTTCCAGCGGGAACAGATACCGTTGTGCTCTATTCTGTCGGCTCCTCCGATGAGCGTGCCAACGCCGCCGTTGCTGGTCTAGCGCGTCGTGTCGGTGAGCTTGCCGGTTGCACAGCGAAGGTTGCCTATGCCACGCGCGGTGCGCGCCAGCCCGTTGACTCGGGCGGAGAACAGGAGGTCGTCGTGCCACTCTTTGTGAGCCCTGGCCTGCTTTTAGATCGCCTCGACGAGGATGCAGGGCGCAGCGATGGGGAGACTCGGCAGATTCTCCCTCCGCTGGGTGAGGCACTCGCCGGAATTGTTTCCCACCGTTATGCGGAGATGGCCCATGCGTAGCCTCATTCTTATCGCGATTGCGGGTGCCGCCGCGCAGCTTGTCGACGGTGGCATCGGCATGGGCTTCGGCGTCACCTCCACCACCATCCTGCTGCTAGCTGGCTTGGGACCCGCGACGGCCTCCGCCGTGGTGCACGCCTCGGAGCTGGGTACCACCTTGGTCTCCGGAATTAGCCACTGGCGTTTTGGCAACGTGCATTGGCCTACGGTGCTCAAGCTCGGTGTGCCGGGAGGCCTGTCAGCCTTCATTGGAGCGACGGTTCTGTCTAACCTCTCTCTCGAAGCTGCCGCGCCCGTAACGTCTGCGATTCTCGTGGTCCTAGGCATCAACCTCGTCTGGCGCTTCTCGCGCCCACGGAGCCGCACATCGCAGGAAACTCGACAGCACTCCACTCCTCTTCTCGCGGGGCTCGGCGTGGTGGGAGGCTTTGTCGATGCTTCAGGCGGCGGTGGCTGGGGCCCGATTTCCACCTCGACGCTCATGGCGGTCGGCCGTGAGCAGCCGCGGCGCATCGTCGGCACGGTCAACACTGCAGAATTCCTCGTTACTTTTGGTGCCACGGCGGGCTTCATCGTTGGCCTCTGGGAGGAGATCGTGGCTAACGCTGCCGCGGTTGTAGCGTTGCTTATCGGCGGGGTGATTACCGCACCGATTGCAGCCTGGCTCATCTCGCGCATCAACCCCACGCTCCTTGGGGGATTCGTGGGCACGGCTATCGTGACGCTCAACATTCCTAGAGCACTAGGGTGGGCGCTGGCGCATCAGCAGATCCTTCTGCTGCAGGTCGCTGCGCTGGTCCTCGGAGTTGCTCTGACGGTCTGGGCGAATCAACGCCGGGCTCGATCCGCGCAGGGCGCGGAGGGGGATAGCGCTTCGCAGCAGCGCACCGGCAGCCGTGTCGTTGAAACGACGGAGCCGACCGGCCGCGAGGGCGCCCATGCGGGAAGCTCCGCGGATTCGGAGGACGAGCGCGTCGGAGTTGAGTAGAACTTGGCGCTAGAGCCCGGCAACCTCACCGATGACGATGACCGCCGGGGGAGCCACCGAGTTCTCTTCCATCGTGGCCCCTAGCTCAGCCAACTCGCACTGGAATGCTCGTTCGCCATCGAGGGAGCCTTCCTGAATGATGCGCACGGGGGTGTGGGGCGACAGGGAGGCGTCGATCAGCGCAGCAGCGATGGCAGCCGCGTTCTTGACACCCATGATGACGGACAACGTAGCCCCAGATTGCGCCAGGGCTGCCCAATCCACCAAAGACTTGGGATGGCCTGGCGGCAGGTGCCCGGAGACCACCGTGAAGGCATGGACGACGCCACGGTGCGTCACCGGCGTTCCCGCCAGTGCGGGCACCGCGACCGCCGAGGTCACCCCGGGGATCACTTCCGCCGGGATGCCCGCTTCCGTAAGCGCAGTGAGTTCTTCGAAACCACGCCCAAACACATAAGGATCCCCACCCTTGAGGCGGACCACGCGGCGCCCCTGGCGGGCGTTGTCAACCAGAATCTCGTTGATGCGCTCCTGGGCCACCTGGGCGCGGTAGGGGATCTTGGAGACGTCGATAAGTTCCTTGGTGCCTATATCGCACAGCTTATCCAGCTGGGCGGTAGGACCGAGGTGATCTGCCACGATGACCTCGGCCTCCTGCAGCGCCCGCATGCCACGCACGGTGATGAGATCCCACGCGCCAGGGCCGCCGCCGACAAGGACTACCGGATGAATGCTCATGGCCACTAATCCTAGCTATGCTCGGGCCTATGACTTCCTATGACCCCGAAACCGTGGGCTTCTTTGACATTGCCCACGAAGGCGCCCAGGCGCGCGTGGTGGCTGCATCCGTGCCGGAGCTTGCTCGCGTGCTGGGCGGACTCCGCCCGCGCAGCGTCGTCATCCTTGCCGCCGACCAAGTTTCCCGCGCTGCCGCTCACGTTGCTGTGGGCCTAGCTGAGCCCGCTGAAGTCCCCATCATGGTCAGCGAGTCACTACCGCGCTTTACCGGTGCCCTCGATGTCGTGGTGGTGGCGGGGGATAGCCCGTGGGCGGAGCGCGCGCTGCATACTGCTGCGCGCCGGGGTGCTACGACAGTCCTTCTCAATGAGATCGACGACGCCCCCGAGGACACCATCGTCATTGACAACCTACCCACCGCCGAAGGGATCTCCCCGGTGCGCGTGATTACAGCTGTGCACGCGGTGTACGCGGTGCTGAGCGAAGACCCAGTTCTCGTTTCCCGCCGTGTGGAGGACGTCGCCGATGCAGTGGACCGTGAGCTGGAAGCACTATCCCCGCAACGTGACTCCACGACGAACCCTGGGCGCGCGTTGCGTGAATTCGTAGAGGGCGGGCGAGTCATCCACAGCTGTGGGCCCGATCCTTATGCGCTGTCGGAGGAGCGTACGCGCGTGCACCTTGACGCGCTTGTTGCCCGTATGGCTGGTGCGCTGTGGGCAGCCCACGGGCTGGGAGGGACCGTTGTTGATGCGGAAGGCTTAGGGCCGATTCTGCAGACAGACCCGACTGACATCTTCTACGACCCGTTTGAAGCGGAAGAGCCTTTGGTACCCTTGAAAATTGTTTTATGGGGACAGGAAGAGGCGAACCTTCCCCACTCTTTTGCAGCAGCGAGCGCCGACACCTCCTGTGGGGAATTGGCCCGCTCGCTGCAGTTGATTACGCGCAGTTATGCCGCGACCGCCTACGACGTGAAATAAAGGATTTCAATGAAGTTGCTCACCAGCGCTGCCCGCAATTATTCGTGGGGTTCGCGCACGCTTATCCCGACGCTGCTCGGCGAGCCGGAAGCCCACAGCCCGGTAGCAGAGCTGTGGTTCGGTGCGCATCCGGCTGACCCTTCAACGATTGGGGAGGAGAAGCTGGATGAGATCATCGCGGCCGACCCCCATGGACAGCTGGGACAGCGGGTGGCTGACAAGTATGGTGCCGGCCTGCCCTTCTTGCTGAAGATTCTGGCAGCCGCCGAACCGCTATCGCTGCAGGCGCATCCTTCGAAACAGCAGGCCGAGGAAGGCTTTGCCCGCGAGAACGCGGCGGGAATCGATCTCACGGCAGCTAATCGCAACTACAAGGATGACAACCACAAGCCGGAACTCATCGTGGCGCTCACCGAGTTTTACGCCATGGCGGGATTCCGCCCCCTTGCGCAGACCCGCAGCCTCTTCGCGGCTTTGGAATGCGAAGAACTAGCGCACTATGAAGGCATGCTTGATGCGGATCCAGCCGCCGAAGGCGATAGTCTCCGCGCGCTGTTTACCACCTGGATTACGATCCCTGGCCCCAAGCGCAAGGAACTGATCAATGCGGTGGTGGCTGCTGGTGAGCGACTGTGCAGCACCCAGGCAAGTGAGCCGTGGATGACCACCGTGATGGGTACCGTGGCCAAGCTCAATGAACAGTACCCAGGTGATATCGGCGTTCTGGGAGCGCTTCTGCTCAACCACATTGTCCTGCAGCCGGGGGAGGCGATTTACCTCGACGCCGGGCAGCTGCATGCCTATGTCTCCGGCTTAGGCGTAGAGATCATGGCCAACTCCGATAACGTGCTACGCGGCGGATTGACCCCGAAGTTCGTTGACGTTCCTGAACTGGTCAAGGTCCTCACCTACGAGGCGGCTGAAGACCCGCGAGTGGAGTTAGTGGATGCCTCCGAAACCGGAAACGTGAAGGGCGCGAAGGCATGGTCCTATCCGGTACCGATTGAGGAATTCCTGCTGGACCGTGTAGAGCTTTCCGGCGAGGAGAGCGTCGATGTCGACAGCGATGGCCCGATGATTCTGCTGTGTACCTCCGGCGCAGCTGCGTTGAGCAACGCGGAGGCAGAGAGCCTCAACTTAAGCGCGGGCCACGCTGCGTGGCTCCCTGCCAACGACCCTGTTGCTACCGTCCGCGCTGCCGGCGCCGAGGGTGCTGAGGTATTCATCGCCCGCGTCTAAGCCCATGGCGTGCGGCCAGCCTTAAAACTGCGCAGCTGCCCAGGCTTTGTGTGCGCCTGGGCAGCTGTGAGGGGATTTAAGTGTGAGAGAATTTAAGCCGACTCTGTGATCGCCGGTCCGGGAGTTGGCTCGGGGGAGCTTTCAGCTGGAGCAGTGGCGGTGGGGGTTGCTGCAGAAGGTTCCTCGGCGACGGGGGTATCATCCGTCGGTGCCGCTGGGGTGGGAGCCTCGTTGCTTCGATGAGTCTCGGCGTCACGCCCCGGAGCTTTCGCGCCATCGCCGACTAGTGGGGCGGTTCCTTCCCACGGTTTCTTGCCTGCTTCGCGGGGTTCTGCGGGGGTCTCAGCATCAGGTGCGGGAGCTTCGTGGGTGAACCCAGCTGGCCGCGGATTGAAGGACTCAGGGCAGTCAGAAGGTTCTTCAGGCTGTGGCTGCCCGGAGGACTGCGGGCCAGCGTGGTGGTCCTCCGTTGGGCTCTCTTGTGGAACGATCGTCGGTGACTCCGGTGTGGTCGGCGGCTGCGTCGGTTCTGAGCTCGGCTGAGGAGAGCCCGGTACTGGCGACCCAGGGGCCGTCGTAGCGGAACCTTCAGATGGCGGCGCAGTGGGCGCCGTGCTGAGCGGCGCCTGCGGGTACTGCGTGTTCGGCGTTACCTGCGGCTGCTGGTTCTGCAGCGAGGAGACATTATCAGGGCGGTAGACAGCCGTGGGCGCAGCCGGTTCCGTGCGGTTCACCACGGCATTCGGTGCCAAGTACGGATCCTCCGCGGGTGCGGCAACCTGAGTCTGGGACTGCTTGGAGCGCGTCGAGGTCGGGGAGGCCGTGGTGGTGTAGGAGTGCGTTGCCGAAGATGACGTGGCCGGAGCACTTGAGGCAGCGGTGGCGGCGGAGGGCTTGGATACCACGGAATCCGGCGCGCTCATGCGCCAAACTGCGATGCCAACGGCGACGGCGCACAGGAGGCCTGCCACGACGAAAGCCACAATGCGGCGAGGGGTGCTCGTCATGCGGGGCGCTCTCCTTCCTACTTAAATTGCTGCGCAAAAGCCTGCTCAAATGTCACAAGACGGTAACAACGATAACACGAAACTGAGGATAGTAAATGGGCTGGGCAATAATCCCCACGCGCTTCTTATGCGAGCCGGTCTTCGGTGCGCTGTAGAAGGAGAGAGAAATGTGAAAGAGGAAGGAAAGGTAGATAGCTAGTGCCGTAATAAAACGGGCCCGCGGGAGCAAGCCTTGCATACGTGCGCCTAAAGAATGGTAGAACTTGGATTAGATAGCGGCTGCGCGGCGTGCCCCGCCTGCGAATCCGCACCGGCCCACCGTGGATATAAGAACACAGACCCCTAATTCACCAGAGCATAAAGGAGAAAACAATGAGCTCATGGGATGAAGACATCTTCGCTGACGAGGCCAACGTCGACTTCTTGGATGAACTGGCTGATCTAGAGGATGAAGAGATCGTTGCTGCGGTCGATGATGCCTGCGCGCTTGCGGCTTCAGGTGAGGCGCAGACTGAAGAGGAGCAGCGCAACGCCCTAGCGGCGGCCACGATTGCTGCCATCTGGGCAGGTGCTCCGTTCAGTGCCGGGGAGGTCGTTGAGGACTACCCCTTCATCCGGGATCTCGCCGGCTCCGGCAGCGAGAACCTGAACGAAAACGCGCTCGAGCTGATCGAAGGTGTGGAAGAGGACTATGACCTTGAGCCCTTCATTGAGGCTCTGTCGTAGAGCCAGCTTTCCTAGAAACAGCTCGAGCACCAGATACACCAAGCATGCTGATCAGTATTGAAGGAATTGACGGCGCGGGTAAGAACACCATCACCCAGCGCTTGCGGGAAGAACTAGCCTGCGATGTCGAAGTCTTAAGCTTCCCGCGCTACGAAGACTCCATCCATGCCCAGCTCGCGCAGGAGGCGCTCTACGGGCGTATGGGTGACCTCACCGATTCGATCTACGGGATGGCCACGCTCTTTGCGCTGGATCGGCGGGGCGCCAAGGAACAGCTCCTCACCGCCGCTGCGTCCTCGGACTCTCTGCTCATTCTGGACCGCTATGTGGCCTCCAACGCCGCGTACTCTTCCGCGCGGGTGGGAGGGGAGCTCATTGTTGATTGGATTTATGAGCTCGAATTCGAGCGCTTCGGCCTGCCGGTGCCGCAACTGCAGGTCTTTTTGGATACCGACGTAGCCCTTGCCGGCCAGCGTGCCGTGGCCCGTGCAGCAGAGGATGAGGGACGCAACCGCGACCGCTATGAACGCGATGCCGCTCTGCAGTCACGCACGGCGGCTGCCTACCGTCGGTTGGCGGAGCAGCAGTGGGCAGGGCGGTGGATCGCCACCGCGGATGCCGATATGATTATCCAAGCTGTCAAGGAGCTTGTAGGAGAACAATAACGTGGCACCGAAAATCTTGGTCGTGGATGATGATCCGGCGATTGCCG
The DNA here is from genome assembly GCF_001813175.1 of Corynebacterium sp. HMSC069E04. Classification (NCBI taxonomy): domain Bacteria; kingdom Bacillati; phylum Actinomycetota; class Actinomycetes; order Mycobacteriales; family Corynebacteriaceae; genus Corynebacterium; species Corynebacterium sp. HMSC069E04. Next base: position 86,141 of record NZ_KV811704.1, read on the forward strand.
AAATGCTTACCATCGTGCTCGAGGCGGAAGGGCTGGAACCTATTGCCGTCAACGATGGTAATGAGGCCATCCCGGCCTTCCGCGAGCATGACCCCGATCTGATCCTGTTGGATCTCATGCTTCCGGGCATGAACGGCGTTGATATCTGCCGTGCCATCCGTACCGAGTCCTCGGTGCCTATCGTGATGCTCACCGCAAAGACCGATACCGTCGATGTGGTCCTTGGCCTCGAATCGGGGGCGGATGACTACATCACCAAACCCTTCAAGCCGAAAGAGCTCATCGCCCGTATCCGTGCGCGCCTGCGCCGGATTGACGGGGGTACGAGCGAAATAATTGAGGTAGGGGACCTGCTTATCGACGTCCCCGAGCACACCGTCACCCGTAAGGGCGGCGAGGAGATCTCGCTGACCCCGCTAGAGTTCGACCTCCTGCTGGAGATGGCTCGAAAGCCCGGACAGGTGCACACCCGCGAGGCGTTGCTCGAATCCGTCTGGGGTTACCGCCACGCTTCCGATACTCGCTTGGTCAACGTGCATGTTCAGCGCCTGCGCGCAAAGATCGAGCACGACCCAGAAGATCCACACATCGTGCTCACGGTGCGCGGTGTGGGATACAAGACTGGAAAAATCGCCGAGTAAAGGACTACCGCTATTTTTGGTTGGTTAAGGCGAGCCCGGGATGGCGTCGTCGAGCGCTGGCGCACGTCCCTGCAGACACGTGTCTTGGGCATGATGCTGGTCGCCTCCACGGTGGTCATGATCATCCTGGCGTATGCACTGGTGTCGGTGTTGACACAACAGCTCGTGAGCCAGAAGGAAGACACCGCACTGCAGGAGCTCGACCGCGCCCGTGTGGCCGTGGAGCAGCAGATCGATGCCACCGGCACAGCAAATTCAACGCAGGTGCGCATCAACTCTGCGCGCGCCGCCTTGGGCCAAATGTCGGCGCAACAGCCCGATGCCCAAGCCGTGTATGAGCCGGTCATCGTCGTGGAAAACTCAGACGGCACGGCCACGACCTCGCCGGAGGGCTACCGTATTCCCGATGGCATGCGCGAGCTCGTCGGCCGCGGTCAGGTTGTCCAGCAATATGCCACGGTGGACCAGCAGTCGGGGGCGACCTATAACGCGTTGATGGTGGGCACACCCATCGAAAGTGATATCCCGAATACCCAGGTCTACCTCGTATTGTCCATGGAGTCCGAGGAGTCCACGATGGCGCTTATGCGTGGTCTGCTCTCGGCTGCCGGAGTGGTGGTCGTGGTCCTCCTCGTGGGCATTGCCTGGCTGGCTACCCAGCAGGTGATCGTCCCGATTCGCTCCGCATCCCGCATTGCACAACGATTTGCCGCCGGCCACCTGCGCGAGCGCATGGTGGTCAACTCGGATGATGAGATGGGCCGCCTTGCTTCCTCTTTCAATGACATGGCAGACAAGCTGTCAAAGCAGATTACCCAGCTGGAGGAATATGGCGACCTCCAGCGGCAGTTCACTTCCGATGTCTCTCACGAGTTGCGCACGCCGCTGACGACGGTGCGCATGGCGGCGGATGTCATCGCGGAAGACGCAGAAGAGTTCAACCCCTACACCAAACGTTCGGCGGAGTTGCTCATCAAGGAGCTGGACCGTTTCGAGGACTTGCTCGCGGACCTTTTGGAGATCTCTCGCCACGATGCAGGCGTGGCTGATTTGTCCACAGCCTCCCTTGACATTCGCTCCTGCCTGGACTCCGCACTGAGCCAGGTGGAACACCTCGCCGCCGAGTTGGGGGTGGAGGTTATCGTTCATGCCCCAGAGGAACCCGTGGCTGTGGAATGCGATTCGCGCCGCGTCGAGCGCATCTTGCGTAACCTGCTCGCGAACGCCATTGATCACTCTGAAGGCAACCCCGTCACCGTGGATATCGGCGCGACTGAGGATGCCGTTGGCATCGCCGTCACCGATTCTGGCGTGGGACTCAAGGAAGGTCAGGAGGAGCTGGTTTTCAACCGCTTCTGGCGCGCGGATTCCTCGCGCAAGCGCCACTCAGGCGGAACCGGCTTAGGCTTGGCCATCGCTCGCGAGGATGCCGTGCTCCATGGAGGCACTCTGGATGCCATCGGCTACTTCGGCACCGGCTCGCGCTTCCGTCTAATCCTGCCACGCACCCCGGGGGAAGCGGTGGAATCTGAGCCCATTGCCCTCGAGGTCCCGGGCGCTCCGAAGCCCGTCGAAGCGGAGGAACAGTCCGCGCTCGACGTGAGCACTGAACTAGGAGCCCCTGCAGTAAAGGCAGAGCCGGATAACGGGATAGTGTGGCCCTCGGAGCGCGAAGCGCGTGGCGCGGAAGCGCCGTTCAATCAAGACATCGTCCCCGATTTCGACGAGGAGGCCCAGCGATGATTCCGGCCCGCCGCTCACTCGCAGTGCTCAGCTGCGTCGCGCTTACTACCCTCGTCGGGTGCTCGACTTTGCCGCATAACACTGATCCCCAGGTGATCGGCACCTTTGAACCTCATGAGCGGGCAGACGATGCCGTCGTGGAGCCCCGCACCGATAGCGAACCGGACCTCTTAGTCCGTGACTTCTATTCGGCCGTGGCGATTCCCACTGGCAACTACGCTGCTGCGCGCACCTTCCTTTCCTCCGAAATCGCTAATACCTGGGATCCCACGGATACCGTGCTCGTCGTGGATTCCATCGACCTTGTGACCTCAAACATGGAAGACGGTGCCCTCGAGTATTCGGTGCGCGGCAACATCATCGGCCGTCTGGCGAATGGTGGGGCCTATGTCCCGGATAACTCGCGTCTTGAGGCGACTGTCCGCCTGCGCCAGTTCAATGGGCAATGGCGCATTACCGACCTGCCTACTGGTGCGGTGATCGAGCGCACGGAACTGCGCAACCGCTACCGCCCGCAGTCGCTGTACTTCTTCGGTACAACCCAGCGCCTACTGGTGGCGGACCGTCGGTGGCTCTACTCGGGAAAGGGCTCGATCGCTTCAGAGTTGGTCACCCTCCTGCTACAGGGTCCGTCTTCTGATATCGCTCCGGCGACCTCCACCTTGATCCCGAAGGATGCCACTTTCTTAGGCATCAACGATGGTGTGTATGAATTCAGTGGGATGTCAGCAATGAGCCAGGAGGAGCGCCTTAAATTTGCCTCCCAGTTGGTCTGGACTCTCAACAATGCGGAGATCACTAATTCAGTTCGCGCCACCATCGATGGCAGCCCCTTGGTTGACAACATGGAGGAGATGACCATCGATGATTTCGCCGAGCTTAACCCAGAGGTAGCTGCCCAATCCGTGCCCAAGCTCTACGCCGTCAACGACGGCTCCCTGCTGGAAGTCAAGGGCGAAGGTAGCACCGAGGTACAGGGCATGGCCGGCCAGATCCATGACATCCAGTCCGCCGATATCTCGGATGAGGGGATGGTGGCCGCGGTGCGTAAGCGTTCTGAGAAGGAATCGCAGCTGGCGATGGGCGAGCTCGGCCACGGACTCAAGGGCTCGGTCAAAGGCGAAACCCTAGCCCGCCCCACCTTTGAGGTGGGCGGCCAGGTGGCGTGGACCGTTGTTGACGGCAAACATGTAGTCCGTGTGACGCGTTCGCCGGCGACTGGCGAACTGAGCACCGCGGAGGTGGACACCTCTGCACTGGAGAACATGGAGGGAGAGATCTCGGTCATTCGACTGTCCCTCACGGGAGCCCGTATCGCCATGATCATCGACGGCAGCATTTACACCGGCGTGGTGGCCCGCGCGACCTCGGGCGAGCGGCGTATCGTCAACATCCACCAAGTTGGTCCAGAGCTGACCGGCTCGGCCTTGTCCGTGGAGTGGCAGACGGATGGTTCTTTGCTCGTGGGTACCTCGGCGTCGAATTCGCCCGTGTGGCGTATTGAGCAAGACGGTTCCTCTGCTACCACCTTACCCACCGGAAATATCACCGCGCCGGTGGTGGCGGTGGCTTCCTCACCGTCGACGCACTACGTCACCGATGCGCATGCTCTACTGCAGCTTCCCGCAGGCGGATCTGAACGCTCGTATTGGCGTGAAGTCGAAGGCCTGCAGGGAGTGCGATCCTCACCCATCATCGCGCGCTAGAGTCGCGCTAAAGTGGGGCGCATGCCGAAGAATCGGGGGATAGGGGAGGTCACGGCCGCTCTCGTGGAGCTTTTCTTGCCACGCCCCTGCGCTGGGTGCGGGGGAGAAACAGCTGCGGGCGGGGTGTTGTGCGCTTCCTGCCAGGAACACTTGCGGCAGGTTCCACGCCGGGTGGAACGGCCGCGGCCCCTGGGGTTTCCGGCATGGGCTCTTGGTCCCTATTCCGATACTCGCCGTGGTGTCATCATCGCCATGAAGGAACACGGGCACCACGCAGTGCGTGCTCACCTCGGGGCGGTGTTCGCTGCCGGCATCGATTACTTGCGCGCCCGCGGTGATATCCCGGAGACTGGGTTGCTCGTGCCGGCGCCGACGCGCGTGTCCTCGGCTCGTCGCCGCGGTGGCGATCCTGTTGCCGCGCTGTGCCAGGCAGCGGCTGCCAGGCTTCCAGGCTGGGCTGTGGTTAATGCCCTGAGCACGGCTAAAAGCAGTGCGGATCAATCAGAGCTCAGCGCCGTGGAGCGCGCCGATAACATGCGGACAGCCGTGCTGTTGCGTCCCGCCGCCCGCGAACTAGTGGGGAAGAACGTGATGCTTGTCGACGACGTCATCACCACCGGCGCAACTCTGCGTGCTAGCGCCGCGCGTGTATGGGCTATCGGGGGTGACGTCGCGGGCGCAATTGTGCTGGCAGATGCGTAGGGCGGGCCATCATCATGCATGAGTGTAGGGGCCAGTCATCGTGTAGGTTATGACCAGTGGTAACATGAGGGGTGTCACAGGGAAGCGGGCTTCCGGCTCCTTATCACAGGCTTGTAGAAGTCCGCAGAATGTGCAGTCATTCAGTCCCCACGAGTATAGGGAGGCATTTCATGTCCCAGCAGACCAACGCTCAGGTCACCATCACCGGCCGTAACGTGGAGGTTCCGGAGCACTTCCAGGAACGTGTCACTGAAAAACTAGCCAAGATCGAGCGCCTTGATCCGACCCTGACCTTCTTCCACGTGGAGCTGCAGCACGAGCCGAACCCGCGCCGCGAGTCCGAGGCAGAGCGTCTGCAGATCACCGCTACCGGTAAGGGGCACATCGCTCGCGCCGAGGCGAAGGAAGATTCTTTCTATGCGGCACTCGAGACCGCTCTGGGCAAGATGGAACGCTCCCTGCGCAAGGTTAAGGTGCGCCGTGAGAACGTGAAGTCCGGCCACCGCGCCCAGAAGGGTACTGGTCAGATCGCCGCTGAGCTGGTCGCTGAAGCTGAGGCAGCTAAGCCCGCTAAGGAAGAGCGCTACATCGATCCCTACGCCGAGACTGTCGAGGATGTTCGCCCGGGCCAGGTTGTCCGCTTCAAGGAGCACCCAGCAACCCCGATGTCTGTTGATGATGCGCTCAGCGAGATGGAGCTGGTCGGCCACGACTTCTACCTCTTCATCAACGAGGAGAACAACAAGCCTTCTGTGGTTTACCGCCGCCACGCATTCGACTACGGTCTTATTTCCCTGACGGATGCTGATGCTTAAGGCCTGAGCCTTAAAGGCCGTAGGGCCTAACACACAGGCTCCCTGCCCCGCAGCGCACACGCGCAGCGAGACAGGGGGCCTTCTTATGTCCCTATTAGGCATTGTTAATCTTCGATCATCTTTTTTCGTGACGGCCGAGGGGAGCGTCCTGCAAACGTCGGGGTGGGGGCAGAATTGCGCTTTGGGTTGGGTGGCGAATCGTGAGAGAAAAGCTAGTGAGTACAATGGCGACGAGTTAACTTATTTGTCGCGACAAGAAGGACTATCTAGACGTGTTTGGACTTTCCAAGCTGCTCCGTGCCGGTGAGGGGCGCACCGTCAAGCGCCTGGCCAAAATTGCAGATGATGTTATTGCCTTAGAAGATAAATTCGCGGCGCTGTCGGACGACGAGCTCAAGGCTAAGACTGACGAGTTTAAGAAGCGTCTGGCGGATGGCGAAAAGATGAATGACATCCTTCTCGAAGCCTTCGCCACCGTGCGTGAGGCTGCCTGGCGCGTGCTTGACCAGAAGCACTACAAGGTGCAGGTTATGGGCGGTGCCGCCCTGCACTTCGGCAACGTCGCTGAGATGCGCACCGGTGAGGGCAAGACCCTGACCTCGCTGCTGCCGGCCTACCTCAATGCGCTGGAGGGCAAGGGCGTACACATCGTGACGGTCAACGATTACTTGGCCAAGCGTGACGCCGAGATGATGGGCCGTGTCCACCGCTGGCTGGGCCTCACCGTTGGCGTCATCCTCTCCGAAATGCGCCCTGCGGAGCGTAAGGAAGCTTATGCTTGCGACATCACGTACGGCACCAACAATGAGCTGGGCTTTGACTACCTGCGCGACAACATGGTCCGCTCGCTCAATGACACGGTCCAGCGTGGCCACAATTACTGCATTGTGGATGAGGTTGACTCCATCCTGATCGACGAGGCTCGTACCCCGCTCATTATTTCCGGACCGGTCGACGGCTCCTCCCAGTTCTACGGCGTTTTCTCCAAGCTAGCGCCGAAGATGCGCGAGGGCATCCACTACGAGGTGGACCACAAGAAGCGCACCATTGGTGTGCTGGAGGAGGGCGTCGAATTCGTCGAGGATCAGCTGGGCATTGAAAACCTCTACGCCCCAGAGCACTCCCAGTTGGTGTCCTACCTCAACAATGCCTTGAAGGCGAAGGAGCTCTTCACCCGCGATAAGGACTACATTGTCCGCAATGGCGAAGTGCTGATCGTGGATAGCTTCACCGGCCGTGTTCTGGCTGGCCGCCGCTACAACGAAGGTATGCACCAGGCTATTGAGGCAAAGGAAGAGGTGGAGATCAAGAACGAGAACCAGACTCTCGCCACCGTTACGCTCCAGAACTATTTCCGCCTCTACGACAAGATTTCCGGCATGACCGGTACCGCAGAAACCGAGGCTGCTGAGTTGCACTCCATCTATGGGCTAGATGTGGTGCCGATTCCGACGAATAAGCCGAACCAGCGTACCGATCACTCCGACCGCATCTACAAGACCCAGGAAGCCAAGTTCGCTGCGGTGGTGGATGACATCGAGGAACACGTTGCCGACGGCCAGCCGGTGTTGGTGGGTACCACCTCCGTGGAGCGCTCCGAGTACCTCTCGCAACTGTTGAGCAAGCGCGGAATCAAGCACTCGGTACTCAATGCGAAGCACCATGAGGAAGAGGGACAGATCGTCGCCCGTGCCGGCCGCCCGGGCGCCGTAACCGTCGCCACCAACATGGCCGGCCGCGGTACCGATATCGTGCTCGGCGGTAACCCCGAGGTCATCCTGGATGAGAAGCTGCGCGAGCGCGGCCTCGATCCCTTTGAGGATGAAGAGAAGTACCAGGAGGCCTGGGACGCCGAGATTGATCAGGAGAGGGAACGCTCCAAGCGCCTGGGCGACGAGGTCCGCGAGGCCGGCGGCCTGTACGTATTGGGCACCGAGCGCCACGAGTCGCGCCGTATTGATAACCAGTTGCGCGGCCGTTCCGGCCGTCAGGGTGACCCGGGTGAGACCCGTTTCTACCTGTCCATGCGTGATGAGCTCATGGTGCGCTTCGTGGGCCAGTCCATGGAGAATATGATGAACCGCCTCAACGTGCCAGATGATGTGCCGATCGAGGCCAAGATGGTCTCTAACTCCATCAAGGGTGCACAGGCACAGGTGGAAAACCAGAACTTTGAGATGCGTAAAAACGTGCTCAAGTACGATGAGGTACTCAATGAGCAGCGCAAGGTGGTATACGCCACCCGCCACGACATCCTCGAGGCCAGCGACATCAAGGACAACATCCGCGAGATGATCAACGACACCGTGTCTGCTTACGTGGCGGGTGCGACGGCTACCGGCTACGTGGAGGACTGGAACCTAGACGAGCTGTGGAATGCGCTGGAATCCCTCTACGGGCCGACCATGACGCACGAGGAGCTTGTCGCCGGTACCGAGTACGGCTCCGCCGGCGAGATTTCTGCGGAGCAGCTGCGCGATGCACTGTTGGCTGATGCGAATTCCGAGTATGACCAACTCGAAGAAGCTGTGAGCGCTATCGGTGGTGAGAGCCAGATGCGCAATACCGAGCGCATGATCATCCTGCCGGTTATTGACCAGAAGTGGCGCGAGCACCTCTATGAGATGGATTACCTCAAGGAAGGCATCGGTCTGCGTGCCATGGCGCAGCGAGATCCTCTGGTGGAGTACCAGAAGGAAGGCGGCGACATGTTCAATGCCATGAACGACGCGGTCAAGGAAGAAACCGTGCGCCAGCTGTTTATGCTGCGCAAGCAGTTCAAGGCGCAGGAAGAGGCAAACGCAGTGGATGAAGCGGAAGCCTAGGGCAACCTTGATGCGCCAGCGCTAGTCAACGCAGGACGCCGTGGGAATCATTCCCCACGGCGTCTTTTTATTGGAAGTAGTTAGGTATATACTGTCAGAACATTAATTATTGTTCTTCGGAGGTTGAGTCAGTATGCGCCGCTTGTCTCTGCGAGTAGGTCTATCCGTGTTCGCATCTGCCACCCTGCTGGGTGGCGGCGCAGCTGCTTCGGCTGTGGAACTAGCCCCAGAAGAGCAGTGCCAGCTGGCCTCCGTATTGGGCTCTCAAAGCGATGACTCCCTGAAGGGCGCTGCACTCAGCTCGCAGGATGTTGTCTCCACTCAGTGTGGCGCGGTGTCTGAACCGGAAAGTCTTGATGAAGCTACTGCGAAGCTTCCCGTGGTGGGGGCCACCATGTTTGGCGGCATCAGCCTAGCTTTGGTGAGCGCTTCTGCAGCCTTCGCCGGAATCGATTGGACACCCATCCTGATCAAGCTGGGATCGATGTTTTAAGACCAGCGCTAAGTCATAGGCGTGATTTCTAGGGCTCCTCAAGGCCGCAAACTCATCTTTTCAGAACCTCTGTCTCTTGCGTCAGTGGGTTTGCAGGCCGCCCGAAAGTAAGCGGAAAGACCGCAGGTGTCGGCCGGTTGCAGCGCCGGTAAAAGCGCGCCGTGTTGAGCCTAAGAGCACCGAACCGAAGAACTCACCATTTGAGCGCGCGTGCAAGCTGCGCAGCGTCATTCCTCCGTGCGATTCTGCAGCTGCCTGGGCTTTCCTCCAGGCGCGCACATGCTTAGTGATTTCTGGGGCGAAGCGTGGGTTATTGAGATGACTCAAAGGCCGCAAGGCGGCGGCGACTTCGAGAACTATGACAACGAGACCACGGATCTCTTCCCGCGTGGCCAGGTCGCGAGCTGTGGGCTCGCGCTCATAGCGGATACGTTGCGGGGCAACATACAGTTGTAGGTGGCTCATGCCGGGGATGGGGGTGTACATGTGAATAGCGTCCTCTTCCGCAGTGCGCGGTACGGAGGAAAGCGCTGAAGCAAGGATCGGGGGATGGCACAGAGAAGGAAGCTGGATGTACGTTCATTGTGCCATGGCAGCCCCGTCTGCGGCTAGAGCTTTGCAGCGCATTGGCCGGTGAGAGCAGGCGGGCGGTATGTTCGCTATACTTTCGGACGATAAACACAGTTCAATGCGAAGGGTAGATAATATGCGTGGACTCATCGTCGATTTTGTAGGCGTGCTTGACGGCACCGAAGAGGACGTCAAGCGCTGGCGGGAACTATTCGCCGCCGCGAAATCCAACGGAGTTGCCACCGCTATCCTTTCCAACGATCCGGGCGGCCCAGGTGCGGAGCACATTCGAGAGTGGGAATACCGCGGCATCGTGGATGCCGTGGTGCTTTCTGGCGAGGTTGGCGCTGAGAAGCCGGACCGTGCTGCCTTCCAAGCCGCGGCAGATGCTATTGACCTGCCGATTAATGATTGCGTCATGGTGGATGATTCCATCGTTAACGTGCGCGCTGCTGTGGAGAACGGCATGGTGGGCATGCTCTACACGGTCTTCGACCGCACGAGCGTTGAGGTTCAGGCAGTCTTCGACATTGAAGGTGAGTTCTAAGTGTCGAAGGATGTGCGCGTCTTCCTGCCGGCTACCTTCGGCATGCTGGCTGAGCTTGAGGAGACCGGCCAGCTCGCCGCACGCAGTGGTTGGGGTTTTGCGCTAACACCCGCGCTGCGTGAGTTCTATACCGAAGGCGACGAGGAAGAAATTGAGTACTCTGCCTTCCTTGAAGCTTCCATGGCTTCATTGCGCCTGCTGGCTATCGGGGACGAAGAAAAGTTTCCCCACCGACGCGTGGTCATCTCCGTCGACGTGGATGAGTCCGTGGTGACTCCGAAGCCAGACATGGGTGAGCCCGTCGTGGCCCTCAACCCTGCCACGATCACGAAGGCTAACCTGCAGGCTATCCACGTGGATATCGAGGAATCCGAAGCCGCTACGGCCAAGGCTATAGACGCTATCGACAACGCTGACCTCGGAGATGAGGACGCTGAGCTCGCAGTGGGTGATGCTTTGGACAATTTCATGGCATTTTATGACCCCACCGAACTACCCATCCTCGTGGAGCTTCTCTAAGGATCTACTGGGAAATAATCACCGGTGCCTCACGCGTGGTGCTAGTCTAAGCCTCTAACGCCATCGCTTTAGAAGGAGCACCACCATGAAGAGATCCCGTCTTGCTAGCCTTGTCACCGCCGCTGCCCTGAGCACCGCTGCGCTTGTCGCTGCACCAGTTGCCGGCGCAGAGGAGCCTGCAGCACCGATCGCGCAGGTGCACGCGGATCGCAGCAAGCCGGAACCTGGGAACCCAGACCCTGATATGGCCGTGAAGCCCACGACCCCGTGGCTGCGCATCCTGGAAGGTTCATCCCAGGGTCCAGCGGCCGTCATTATCTCCGTCCTCTTCGGCATCATCAGCATTGGCTTCGCCGCCTACAAGGAGTTTGGTGATTACCTGCCCAAGTTGGGCTAATTATTGATAATCTGCGGGGGTAAAACTTTAGCTCGATCGAAAGGTTTCCTCAGTATGTCTTCCTCTCGCCTTCGCCGCGTAGTTGCTGCTTCCAGCTTGTCGGTTGCGGTTCTTGCCGGTGGTGTCGCAGCCCCCACGGCGGGCGCGGTAAGCACCACCATCAAGGATGAGAAGTGCACCATCACCTTGAGCGAGGAGGAAGCCAGCGACCTGAAGAATGCGGAGTCGAAGGCCAATGATGTCGACAGCAGCTTGCTAAAGAATGGCCTTAAGATTTCGCCCAAGGACGCGGAGAAGCGTGCTCGCGCCGTAGAGGACCAGTCGGAAGAGCTCTACCGTGCACTGGCAGGTTACGAGGCGGAGGTCGAGCTCGGTGATGAGAACGCGGTCAAGCGCGCCAAGAACAACATTGCGGTGGTAAAGGCCTTCCGTGGCATCGCGCCGGAGTACATCAAGGCGCTCAACGCCTGTGCGAAGAAGGAAGAGTTCAATAAGAGGGAGGCGAGCGGTGCCAACACTTCCTCCAATATCGATACCGGCGGCGCTATCATCCTCGGTGTTACCGGCGGCTTGGCCGTGATCCTGATGGTCCTCCGCGCGGCTGGCCCCTTCCTTAAGACCGTCCTGCCGCCGCAGCTGGCAGCAATGCTTCCGCTTTAAAACTAGGCCCCGTTAGGGCGCCTAAGGCCTTTCCTGCGCTAGGAGTAAGGCCCTTAGGCCTTAGGCCCAATCGACGTTGGTGCGCAGGGAAGCCAGCAGGTTGCGAACCGCATCACGGCGGCGTGCAGAAGCTGTCCCTTCCTCTATGCTGAGGTCCAACCCGCATTCGGGGTCCGCGGGTGGCCCGGCATGCGTGCAGCCACGCGGGCAATCCTCAATCGCTTCGGCAAGATCATCGAAGACCTCAATGACGTTTTCCGCATCAATGTGGGCTAGGCCGAAGGAGCGGATGCCTGGGGTATCAATGATCCACCCGCCATGCGGGGTGCTTCCTTCCGCCGGCAGTCGCAGCGCCACCGACTGCGTCGATGTATGGCGGCCTTTGCCCACGGCGGAGACTTCGCCGGTTTCGCGGTTGGCATCCGGGACGAGCCGGTTGACCAAGGTTGATTTACCCACACCGGAGTGGCCGATGAGGGCCGTGACATGTCCATCAATTGCGGCACAGACCTGCTCCAGTCCATCGTCCACGCCAGCTTCCACCACGGTGACATCCAAGTCCGCAAACTCTTGGGCGAACGGAGTGGGATCGGTGAGGTCGGTCTTCGTCAGACACAGGACCGGTTGGATATTGCCGGCGAAGGCCGCGATGAGGGCACGCTCCACGAATCCGGAGCGCGGCGGTGGATCCGCCACAGCACTCACGATCAGCAGGCGGTCCGCATTCGCCACCACGATTCGCTCATAAGCGTCTGTGTCATCCGCGGTGCGCCGAAGGACGGAAGTGCGCTCCTCTAGTTTCACGATGCGCGCGAGGGTGTCCTTCTTACCAGAAGTATCGCCCACGACGCCGACCCGATCACCGACCTCGACGGGCGTGCGGCCCATCTCGCGGGCGCGCATAGCGGTGACGACTGGGCCATCATTATCAAGGGCAACTCCCCAGCGCCCGCGGTCCTTGGTGATGACCATGCCGAACTTGGCATCCTTGTGCTTCGGACGGTCCTTCGTGCGGGGGCGCGACCCTTTGCCCGGCCGGATACGGACATCAGATTCGTCGTAGCTGCTCGCGCGCCTAGCCATGGATCATGGCCTCCCACATCTTGGCGAAGCCGGGCAGAGTCTTGGACGTGGTATCGATGTCCTCGACCTCGACACCGTCGACTGCCAGGCCAATGATGGCGCCAGCGGTGGCCATGCGGTGGTCGGCGTAGGAGTGCCACTGGCCGCCGTGGAGTGGGGCAGGGGTGATGCGGAGGCCGTCGTCAAGCTCAGTGACGTTGCCGCCCAAGCCGTTAATCTCTGTAGCGAGGGCCGCCAGACGGTCCGTCTCATGGCCGCGCAGGTGCGCGATGCCGGTCAGGGTTGACGGCGTTGAGGCCAGAGCACACAGCGCGGCTACGGTCGGGGTGAGCTCGCCGATATCTCCCATATCGAGATCGATGCCGCGCAGGCATGCTAGACCCTCCTGTGGGCCAGTGACCTGCAGGTAGGGATCTTGGCGAGGTGCCTGCGGGACGTACTCAACCTGTGCCCCCATGTGCTCCAGGATGTCGCGGAAAGCATCACCTGGTTGGGTCGTTTCCTCCGGCCAATTCAGAATGCTCACGCTGCCGCCGGCGACTGCCGCTGCAGCCAGGAAGGGCGTGGCGTTAGACAGATCTGGTTCGATGTACCACTCGCGGCCGTCAATCTTTCCAGGACGCACGACCCAATTATCCTCGCCCGCGAGCACATGCACGCCGGCCTCACGCAGCATACTAACGGTCATGAGAATATGTGGTTGGGAAGGGACGGTGCCGCCTTCGTGGCGCACGCTGATACCGTTGCGGTAGCGCGCCCCGGCCAGGAGCAAGCCGGAGACGAACTGGGAAGAAGCGGAGGCATCAATGGTGACTTCGGCGCCCTCCGGAATGCCATGGGGCGTGATGCTAAGTGGCAGGCTATCGCCTTCGATGTCGACGCCCAACTCACGCAAGGCCATGGTCATCGTGGACATGGGGCGCTTGCGGGCATAAGGGTCACCGTCGATGACAACGGGCCCATCGGCCAGCGCTGCCACCGGAGGCAAGAAGCGCATGATCGTGCCAGCCAGGCCACAATCGACGGTCGCGCCATGCAGCGTCCCCGGGCTCACGCGCAGGTGCGGTCCCCACTCGGAGATACCTACGCCCATGGCCTTCAAAGCTTCTTTCATCAGGTCAGTATCGCGGGAGACCAGCGGGTTGTAGATGATAGAAGGTGAGTCGGCCAACGCAGCGAGGATGAGGGCGCGGTTGGTCATCGACTTTGACCCGGGAACTTCCTGAGTCCAGGACAACGGGCCGGCGGGTTGGGGAGCACACCAGAAAGCAGACATGTAGTCCATAATAAAGGGCATGTGCGGAAGATTTGTTCTGTTCACCGAGTCCCTACTGGAGGAAGTCGGAGCGTGGGAATCCATTACGGAAGTTCATGCGCCGGAAGGCCTGCCGCCGGCACGCTATAACATTGCTCCAACCCAGCCCATCGCCATCGTGCGGGTTGCGGAGGAGACCGTCCGCGTGGAGCCAGCGCGCTGGGGGCTTATCCCGCACTGGAAGAAGGACCTCGACGGCCCGCCGCTGTTTAATGCCCGCGCGGAGACTGTGGCGCAGAAACCTTCCTTCCGGGATGCCTTCAAAGCACAGCGCTGCGTTATCCCGCTGGATGGTTACTACGAGTGGAAAGCCGGTGGGGATAAGAAGGCCAAGAAGCAGCCCTATTATGTGACCGGGCCCGATGGCCTGCTGTGGGCGGCTGGTTTGTGGGCCACGGGGTTGGAGAGGCTCTCGGCCACGATGGTGACCACGGATGCCACGGAGGAGATGGCGTGGCTGCACCACCGCTTGCCCAAGTTTCTAACTGCAGATGAAATCGCGCCCTGGCTGGCGGGGGAGGCGCTGCGGGAGCCGAGCTCTGTGCGCGGCTTTCAGGCACGCCCGGCCGACCCCGCAGTGGGCAACGTGCGCAACGACTACGCAGAGCTTATCGACGAACCACCGGCCACCACCTTGTTCTAGTGCGCGAGAGCTAGTCGGCGAGCACGTCGGCGAAGGAGAGCTCCAGCACGCGGGGGAGATCCTCCGGATTCATCTCAATGTCGAGGCCACGCTTGCCGCCGGAGAAAAAGATGGTGTCGAAGAGCAGCGCGGTCTCGTCAACGACAGTGGGCAGGACGTGTTTGTGCCCTAACGGGGAGATGCCGCCGGGGATGTAGCCGGAGGACTTGGAGGCGTCGGCAGGCGCGGCCATTGTGGCCTTGGACGCACCGAAAGCGGCGGCGGCCTTCTTGAGACTGAGCTGGTGTGTGACCGGAAGGACGCAGACGGCGAGTTGGCGTTTGGGGCCTTTGCCGGCGCTCAGATCAATGACGAGGGTTTTGAAGATACGCTCAGGAGTAACGTCGAGGGCCGCAGCGGCTGCCTCGCCGAAGTTTTCGCGACCGCCATCAAAGGTGGAGACGTGGTGGTCAATACCTGCCTCTTCGAGGAGTTTGAGAGCGGGGGTAGCGGCACGCGGGGTCTTCTTGGACATATAAACCACCCTAGTCCTGAGCGCTAGGATGGTCGGTATGGCCACAGAAACGACGAGCGAGACGCTTCAGAAACAGCGGTTGTTTGAGGAGCAAGCCTTGCCCTTGCTGGACCAGCTTTACGGCGGAGCGATGCGTCTGACGCGCAACCCGCAAGACGCGGAGGATTTGATCCAAGAGACCTACCTCAAGGCCTTCAGCAACTTCGATTCCTTCAAACAGGGGACGAACTTGAAGGCGTGGCTGTACCGCATCATGACGAATACCTACATCAACTCCTACCGGAAGGCCAAGCGCCGCCCAGTGGAATCCTCAGCGGATGAGCTTAGTGACTTTCAGCTGTATACCACGTCCGGACATGACTCCACGGGCCTGGAATCAGCGGAGGTCGAAGCGCTCAAGCAGATGCCGGATTCGGAGATTTCCGAGGCCATGAATGACCTGCCGGAGGATTACCGCATGGTGGTGTACTACTCGGATGTGGTGGGTTTGGCCTATAAGGAAATCGCGGAAGTGATGGGCACTCCGTTGGGGACGGTCATGAGCCGCCTTCACCGCGGAAGAAAATTGCTTCGTGCGGCGTTGAAGGACGTAGCACGAGACAAAGGCATTGGTCGCAACCACCCAGAGATGGAGGAGAAGTAATGGAACGCGCAACAGGACGCAATTGCGGTGCGTGTAACTCTCCCGAGGTTGAAGCGCTCTTTCGGGAGCTATTCGATGAATCAACGAGCTATGCGCGAGCACTGGAAATCCGCGAGCACCTCGCGCAGTGCGATGCCTGTCAGCAGCGCGTCGAGAGCGAGGAAGTAGTCCGCGCACTCGTGCGCAAATGCTGTGGGGGGCAGGTCGCACCGCAGTCACTGCGCCAGCGCATTAGCGTGCAGATTACGCGGACTGAGATTACCTGGGGATAGGGCCTCGAGCGCCTAAAACCGGCTCAGGATATGCAAAAGGGCTCGTTCCCTCCCTCGATTCGTGAGGGGAAGAAACGAGCCCTAAATTACTGACGTTATGCGCCAGGACGCTTGCCGTGGTTAGCGGGCTTCTTACGGCGATCCTTGCGCTTGCGGCCACGCTTGCTCATCGTATGCTCCTTCTGTTAAAGGGAAATGAACTTATTCAACTGTAGCGGCAGGGTATGCCGAGGTGTTAATCGGGGGTGCGCCTACTGTGGGTTTCTTAAGCGGAAACGCGGGCGCGAGCGCGGCTGCGGTTACGGCGCTTGATAGCGCGGCGCTCCTCCTCAGAGAGGCCGCCCCACACGCCGGCATCCTGGCCGGACTCGAGGGCCCACTTGAGGCAAGAGGAAGCGACCGGGCAGCGGTTGCAGACCAGCTTGGCCTTAGCGATCTGGGTGAGTGCAGGGCCGGAATTACCGACAGGGAAGAAGAGCTCCGGGTCTTCGTCGCGGCAAACAGCTTCGTGGCGCCAATCCATGATTGATATCTCCTAACAAATTTTTGACAGCAGTAGTTGAAAGCAGGCGCACCAAGGGCAGTTCACGGCAGTGAACTGTTCCGAGTGCTACGGGGTTTAAGTGAACTGGTCTGCGGTCAGTGGGGCCCTGTCTCGAGTTGGGGCCAGCGTCGCCGCCGCCATGGTTCACTTTTGGTTAACTTGGAGTTTTCTCCGAGTTAAGAACTGATTTAACAGCTCGTTGTTTTTGCTACCTGAGAATAATGACACGTTTACTCAAACTCCGCTAGGGATAGAGGCTAAAAAGTGTCCAAAGTCACTAAATAAATTCGGCCAATTCATATGATTGTTATGGGTTGGCTCCTGTAAGAACCCTGTCAGAAACGCTTCCACCTGCGGTGATGAGGGTAAGGTAGTGAGTGTGGTGACCTGGATCGCGTCAAATCCGGGTTCATCCCTCTGCCCCCGAAATTACGGATGGAGGAAGCCGAGGAACACCGCGGCGGAGGAGGATTAGGCTGAAGCATGTGGGTGCGCGCGGGTTATGGCGTGGAGTCGTCCTAAGTACAGGGCTGAGAAGTAAACTAAATCTCCGTGAATAAGAAGCAGAAACAGTCCTCGACCACGCCTGCCCAAACTGAGGGAGGCCGTCCCCCGGGAACGGTGGTAGCGGCTGCCGGCATCGCCGTGCTCCAGTCCATCGTGGTAATTATCTTCGGAATCTTCCTCATCGTCCGTGAGCTAACCGGTGCTGAGAACGACTCCATGGTGTCCGATTCTGGGGCGACGGGCTTCGTCGGCCTAGGGACGGCCATCTTCATTTTTATCGTCTTCGGCTTTGTCATCGTCGCCTCGTGGGCCTTTGTTAAGGGCAAGCGCTGGGGCCGCGGAGCTATCGTGCTCGTGGAGTTTATTTTGGGTGCCATCGCCTTCCAGATGTTCAGCGGAGGCTCAGCAGCGCTCGGCGCCGTGACGCTGGCCAGCGCAGCGTTGGTGCTCTACCTGCTCATGGTGCGCCCTGAGGCAGCGCAATGGGCTGAAAGCCACTTCTAGGCAAGCTGTTTCTTAAACAACTAAGAAGTTAAGAGGCAGTGAGCGCCACGGCGGTGTTTCCACGCTGCTCGATGATGACAGTGCCCGCAAGAGTCAGCGAAACTGGACCGTTATAGCCGTCACGGTCGACGGGAATGCTGTGCTCGGTCTTTCCGGTAGCCCAGTCCACCACGTCGATCCCTTCCTCCGTGGGCACCAGTAACCGCTTGCCGACGGCGATGCCGGTGCCAACTGCCTGCTCCAGAACATGGTCCACTTTGAGCTCGGTTGGGGTAAAGAGATAAAGACGTTCGCCGTCGAACCACGTCATGTGGTGGGGCAGATCAGCGACCGCAGGGGCGAAGGGGGAAGCGGAATTCGTGATGGCCTTTGATGGCTCCACGTCCGTGGAGGAGAGCGTTTCGCCCTCAAAGTTATAGGAGACGATACGTGGCGCATCGCCCGGCAGAAAGACCGCAGCGGCCTCCTGACCGTAGGCAATGAGACGCGCGCCTGGGTTATCAATCTCGATATCCTTGGAGATTTCAGGCGAACGCGCATCCTCTGGTGTGGCGTTGTGGATGCGCAACCACGTGGAGTCTGGAGAATCCGGACAGGATTCGGTGACGGCCATCGTTTCGGTGCGGGTCAGTGCTGAGGAGATGGCGCAGTCTTCGTGGGGCTGGAGGTTTGGTTCTTGCTTGGCTTCGACATCGCCATATTCAACAGTGCGCACCAGGTCAGAGCGCCATAGTTCTACGCGCTCGGCGGAAACGGTCCCCACGCGGTCATTCGACATAATGGGGACCACCTGCTCGGAATTACGGGCGCTGCGGGTATCTGAGTACTGGCCGGACACCGCATCGATGGCTACCACATCGCCGCAGCCATTTCCCGCGTCATAGGTGGCAACGACTTTGTTCCACGCCGTGCCGAGCGAACAGAGGTCGGCATCGCGGCGCTGGTAAGTCCAGACCGTATCGCCGGAGGTATCCGAAGCGCGGAGGGTATCGCCGTCATGGGTTATCAGCATCCCCTTCGTGGATATCGCGCGGGACTGTCCCGGCACCACAGTATTGGGGAGGCTGAAGGTTTCAGTGAGGGAGTTGGGGACGGTATCGAGAGTCTGAGTCTTGGCATCAGACGCGGCATCGACAGTGGGAGTGAGCTCCGATTTGTGGATCGGTGCCGTAATCACCGCGCCGCCAATAGCAATGGCACAGACCGCGCTGATCGCGCCCACTGCAAGCCAGTCTGCCTTGGTGGAACGCAAGATGGGAGCCTTCTTCGCAGAGCTTGGCTTCTTCGCGGACTCCGAGCCCTGCTCGGTGCTCATCGGCGTCCTCCTTGGCGGGGCTTGCGCGTGCGGGAACGGGTGCGGCGGGAGGCACGGGCAGATGCCGTGGAGGAACGTGGTGAGCCTCCACGCGGCGACTCCCCGCGTGAGTGAGAGCGCCGCGGTGCACCCAGCACTTTCGTGGGTGGGCCGACGGTGTCAGCAACCGTCTTTGGGATATCGAGGGCTTCCGCAAGCTCCGGGGAGGTGCTGAACCACTGCGGTGGCTCTGGCTGGCCCAAATCGAGCTCATCGTTGATGACTTGCCATTTGCCCAGCTCGTCGTAGCCGACGAGAGTGATGGCCGTGCCCGTGTGCCCCGCGCGACCAGTGCGTCCGATGCGGTGGACAAATGTCATCGGGTCATCGGGCACCTGGTAGTTGATGACGTGGGTGACATCGTCAATGTCGATGCCGCGAGCGGCGACGTCTGTGGCCACGAGAATCTCCACGGTGCCTTTCCGGAAGGCATCGAGCGAGCGTTCGCGTGCTTTTTGATCCAAATCGCCGTGGACCGCGCCCACGCGAAAGCCGCGCTGTGCCAGCTCGTCCGCGACGGCGGCGGCCGAGCGTTTCGTACGCGTGAAGATGATGGTGCGTCCGCGGCCTTCTGCCTGCAGGACCTTTCCCAAGACCGCGATCTTATCCATACGGTGTGCCTGGAAGGTGACCTTGCGCGTGGAGGCATGCGTCTGCTGGGCGTCACCAGACTCGGCGCGGATATGGACCGGCTTTTCCAGGAAGGTACGTGCCAAGGTCACGATGGGCCCAGGCATGGTGGCGGAAAAGAGCATGGTCTGGTGTGGGTTGCCGTGCAGGAGCGAGAGGATCTTCTCGATATCCGGCAAGAAGCCCAAGTCCAGCATCTCGTCGGCTTCATCCAGAACTAAAACGCTGACGTGGTCGAAAGAGAGATGCTTCTTCTGGCAGAGATCGAGCAGACGGCCTGGGGTGCCGACGACGACGTCCGCACCAGACTCAATCTCCTTGATCTGTTCTTCATAGGGGCGCCCGCCACACAGAGTGACCACTCTGAGCGGAAGGTTTGCGGCGGCGAGCTCCAGGTCCCCGCTGACCTGGATGGCCAGCTCGCGCGTCGGTGCAATGACCAGTGCGCGGGGAGTTCCGTCGAGTTCCGGGATGTCGGCGTCATCGAACACGCGATCCAGTAGCGGGACACCGAAGCCATAGGTCTTACCCATGCCGGTGCGCGCTTGGCCGATGAGGTCCTGGCCATTCAAAGCGATGGGCAGGGTGAGCTCCTGGATGGCAAAGGTGTGCGTAATCCCGTTGTCAGCGAGGGCATCGCAGATCTCTACAGCGACGCCGAGTTCGGCAAAGGTAGGGGATTCGCGGGATTCGCGGGATGATTTCGGGGCAAGCACACCTTGATAGTAGAGGACGTGGCTATAGTGGGGCCATTAGAGCGCCGGGGCGCAGTTCTCGCGGCACCGATTAAAGAACACGATTTAAGGGAGACACACCACATGGATATCAAGTTTGGTTTTGCCGATACCGCCCGTGAGCTGGTTATTCACGCGGAAGGTGAGCGCGAAGAACTGACCCAGACCATCAACAACGCCTTGGCAGACAACTCCACCCTCGAATTGAAGGACACCAAGGGCCGCTCCTACATCGTGCGCACTGAGCGAGTTGTTTACGTAGAGATCGGCACTGCGCGCGCACACACCGTCGGATTTGCGGGCTAAGTACGCGCGCGCTGGCTCAGCGGGTAGCCTAAATGGCCATGGAGAATCCCGCGGATTTTAAGCAGCACCCACAGCGCCTTTCAGCGGTGGAGCGCTTCGCGCGCGAGTACGGCTGGTGGCGCGTGGTGGCGATCCCCGTCATGGTCGTCATCACTGTGTGGGTGCTGGTTGATGTTTTCCGCTCCCCGTCCCAGGAGGCGGAGGTGACGGCGGCAGGGGAGACGTCGGCAAGCAGCACTGCCGCATCCGCCTCCTCGCGTAAGGGGCCGGACCCTGCCAATGCCAGCGCGGTGGCCGCCGCCAAGGATGGTTTGCCCGCCGGCGGTGACTTCACCGAGCAAGGTGAGGAAACCTACCGCGATGCAGGGCCGTCTACCATGCACGCGGGCAAGGGCGGCAAGCAAACCATCCGCTTTTCCGTTGAGATTGAAAACGGCATCGACACCTCCGCATATGGTGGGGACGGTGCTGTCGTTGCGCTTGTTGACGCCACTCTGGCCGACCCTCGCGGGTGGACGGCCAACGGTGACTTTGAATTCATCCACGTCAAAGCCGATGACAACCCTGATACGCACATCCGTCTGACGTCATTGGGAACCACGGCGAAGTTGTGCGGCGCGCAGTTGGAATCAGAAACCTCCTGTCACACGACCATTACGGGGGAATCCGCGGTCAACCTCAACGAGTCTCGGTGGGTGCGTGGCGCGACGCCCTTTGAAGGAGACTTGGGCAACTACCGTCAGTACCTGATCAACCATGAGTTTGGCCACGCTATCGGTTTTGCGGCCCATCAACCCTGCGGCGGTGACGGTAAACTCGCGCCGGTCATGATGCAGCAAACGCTGAGCTTGAACAACGCCAAGCTTTTTGAGAAGGAACCCAACGAGGTTTATCCGGACGAGGATGTCACGTGCGAGCCGAACCCGTGGCCCTACCCGAACCCGGCTAATTCTGATCACGCTAAGCCCGAGTAGGTCGCCCCAAACCTAAGGATTGTTTTCCCATGCCATTGCCACCTGAGCCCGTTCTTGCCGCTTTCAACGCCGAGTTTCACCCGCGCCGAACACAGGGTGAGCTTGTGGGCCCTGCGTGGGATAACGGGATCCGCGTGGGCGATATTGTCTTCGCCGAGGCTCGGCCGTGGACTGGCTGGTCCGCCAAGGTCCGCGAGAAGCTCAGCCTGCCGGGAGCACGTATTGCCCGGCCGGTGCTGACGGCGGATGGGCGCTACACTGCTGCCGGGTGGAAAGCCACGCAGTTCGTGGAGGGGCAGTTGCGCGGGCGAATCGATGAGACTGCGCAGATGGCACTGCGCCTTGATGAAGCGCTCGAGTTGGCGCCGTTGCCGACGGTGGACCGGCGCGATGATGTGTTCGCACGGGCAGAACGGGCAGCGTGGGAGGAGAGCGGCGAGGCCTATTCCGATGCTGAGCTTGCGCAGCTCCCACTTGTCACCGCCCACATGGACGTGCTGGGTACCACGGTTTTCTCTGGGGCGAACCCGCCAGCGCTGACCGATATCGTACCTTCCGCGGCACCGCGCCCGGTTGGCTGGTCCGCCGCGCTGGTCATAGTGGATGGCCTCATCGCAGGCGCAGTGGATGATGATATTTCTGCCCGCTTTGCGTCGGTTCCCGGCATACAGCAGCTGCTCTTGCGTGCAGTGGCGTATCGCCGTTACGTCAATAGCCTGCACCCGCGCTCCAAAGCAACCGTGCGTTCGAATATTGAAAGGGTCGAAGAGGCCCTCGTGTCCGCAGCATCTGACACACTATAGGGCGTGAAGTACAGCAGCGAATCCCCCATACGTACCGGCGTCACGCTTCCTCCCTCGCCGGAAGTCCGCCTCATTCCCCGAAGCCGCCGCGCCACGTCGCGCGAGTGGGATGTTCCTTTGCCACAGCAAGGTACCTGGCGGGTGCTGGGTGCGGCAGGGTCAGGGGTGTCGAGCCTGCTGATCGACGTTGTCTTGGCCCAACTCAATGCTGGAGCCGATGCCTCCGGCATCCTCGTCGTCGCCCCATCCAAGGAATCCGGCTCGTTGCTGCGCCGGGAGTTAGCAGAAAACCTCGATGACTACGCCGCACAGACTTCGATGGTGCGCTCGGTGCACTCATTGGCTTTTGCGCTTCTGCGCCACAGTAGCGAGGAGGAGCTGCGTCTCATCACTGGTGCGGAACAGGATGCAGTGATCCGTGAGCTGCTGCAGGGCCATGCGGCCGATCGCCGGGGCGCGTGGCCAGAGGAGATGCGCCCGGCCCTGGAGTATGTGGGCTTTGCGCGCCAATTGCGTGATTTGTTGCTGCGTGCCATCGAACGGGGGCTGGGACCGACGGACTTGGAGGAGCTGGGACAACGCTACGGCCGGCCCATGTGGGTGGCTGCCGGAGACTTCCTGCGCGAGTACGAGCGCACTCAAGCGCTGGCGGGTTCGCATTCCTATTCCGCTGCGGAGCTGGTCAGCCAAGTGCTTTTGCGCCCAGAGCTGTTGCGCGAGCACCCGTGGCACACCATCGTGGTCGATGACGCGCAGTTGCTGGACCCGACCTCCGGCCAGCTGATCGCGGAGCTGGCGAAAACTGCACGCCTCACCGTGATCGGCGGTGACCCCGACCAAGCGGTTTTCGCCTTCCGTGGTGCTAATTCGGAATTCCTCACCACCTGGAAAGCAGAGAACGAACTTCGCCTGAGTTCTACGTACCGCAGGCCGTCCCCGGCGTGCGTGAGCGTCGTGGATTCCCGCGGCACCTTGCGTGATGTCCTGGCCAATACGGTTCGCCGCCGGCACTTAGAAGACGGCGTGGACTGGCGTGATATCGCAGTGATCGTGCGCTCTACCGGGGATATTGGATCTGCCCGTCGCACGCTGCTTTCTGCTGGCGTGCCGGTGCACATCAACCCCACGGACGTGGTGCTCGCTGAGCAGCGCTTGGTCAAAGCAGTACTTCTGGCTTTGCGTGCTCTGGAAAATGAGCTTGAGCCCGTGGAGCTCGAGGACCTGATTACAGGTCCCGTGGGCGGCGCTGATCCGGTGACTCTGCGGAGGCTCATCCGCGGCCTGCGCCGTTGGAAGCCGGAGCAGCGCGGAATGAATACACTGCGGGAGTTGCTGGACGGTGAGTTGCCGGACTTCAATAACCTCCTCACCGAGCGCGAGGAAGCGATTTTGGCGCGTATTCGCGGGGTGCTGTCTGCCGGGCGCGTGGCCTTGCAGCAAGGCGCTGCCGTTGAGGAAGTCCTGTGGGAAGTGTGGCAAGCCACCGGTTTGGATACGCGCCTGCAGGCAGCAGCCCTGCGCGGCGGTGCCGCGGGTTCGCAGGCGGACCGTGACTTGGACGCGATGATGGCCTTGTTCGACGCCGCCGGCGATTACGCCGAGCGTCGTCCGGCGGCGTCGTTGGAGTCCTTCATTCTGCACATCACGGAGCAAGAACTGCCCACCGGCGTGCGGGATCGCCGCTCGGCCTTGCCCAATGCAGTAGAAATCCTCACCGCGCACGGCGCAGTGGGGCGCGAGTGGGACACCGTCATCGTGGCGGGCGTTCAGGAAGGAACATGGCCCTCGGTAGGGGAGACCGGCTCTCTTTTTGGGCAAGAAGATCTCATCGATGTGCTGGATCGCGGCATCACTCCCGGCACCCCAGTCAGCCACGTGTCGGGGCGCTTGGCGGAGGAGCGCCGTCTCTTCCACGTGGCCACTACCCGTCACCGGCAACGGCTGCTCATCGTGGCGGTGGACTCACCGGAGAGCGATGTCGTGGAAGAACCCTCGCGTTTCATCGACGAGTTCCTTTCCGCTCGCGGCGTTGATGTTCCCGGCGCACAAGCGCGCCGGGAGGCGGGCAAGCGCCTCGCACGCCAGGCCTGGCCACGTGAGTTGGGCCTCGAGGTGCCGGAGCCGAATCCGGTGACGCTGCCCAGTGCTGCTAGTGGGGAGGAAGAGCTCGATCCTCTCGATGTCTCCGTACTCTCGGTGCCCGCGTTTGTGGCGCAACTGCGCCGTTGTGCAACTGATCCGGAGACCAATGAGGCGGAACGTTCCCAGGCGGTCCGGCAGTTGGCCCGTTTGGCGGAGGCTGGGGTCCCTGGGGCGCATCCGGATCAGTGGTGGGCCGCGCGCGGCGTGGCTTCGGAATTGCCGCTGCGTGGTTCGAGCACGGTGTCGCCATCCCGGGTCGATGCCTTGCTCACGTGTCCGCTCAACGCGGTGCTCGGGCAGCTCGTGGAGGATGATTCTGCGAACATCAACCTGCTACGTGGTAATTTGGCGCATGCTTTTTTGGAAGCGCTGGGGCGCGGTGCTGCCGCCGAGCCTGCGAAGCGGCTTGTGCTCGATGCCTTCGATGCGCTTGTGGAGGGGCCAGCGTGGCATCGCGAGGCTGAGCATGCGGACTTCGAGCGCCTTATCGACCGCACTCATAGTTGGGTGCTCTCGAGCGCGACATCACTTGAACCCGTTGGTGTTGAGGTTCCCGTCAGCGTGGACATCGGCTCCGATGTCACCATTCGCGGGTTCATTGACCGGTTGGCGAAGGCCGGGGAAGACTATGTCGTGGTGGATCTCAAGACGGGGACAAAAGTCCCGTCGGCGGCCCGCGCCCAAGACAATACCCAGCTCATGACATATCAGTTGGCGCTAGCACACGGCGCGCTTGTTACAGCACCCGCGGAACCTGGCGGCGAGTCGCAGGCTGTGTCTATCCGGACCGGTGATGGCCTGCCGCGTGGCGGAGGTGTTCTGGTGTATCCGCGCTCCAGTACTGCCGCCGTGTCCACCCGGGAGCAAGCCACCAAGCCTCCTGAAGAGCTCGAAGAATTTGCGCAGTCGCTGCCCGCACTCGTGGCTGAGCTGCGTGGTCCGGACCTGACCGCACGTGAAAACGCTGATTGTGATCGCTGCCCGATCCGCTCTATCTGCCCTGTGATGAATGAAGGAGGTCTGGTGACCGATGCCTAAGAATCCCGCTCAACACTTCAGCCCTGAGGAGCTGGCTGCCGCGCTGGGCAAGCCCTTTCCGCCCACCCCGGAACAGGCCGCCGTTATTGATGGCCCGCTTGGACCGAAGCTCGTCGTGGCCGGCGCAGGCGCTGGTAAGACGGAGACGATGGCCTCGCGTGTTGTATCGCTCGTGGCCAATGGGCTCGTGCGGCCTGAGCAAGTCCTTGGCCTAACCTTTACCCGCAAGGCAGCCCAGCAACTAGAGCAGCGCATCCGCCGCCAGCTGCTAACCCTGCGTTCCTCTGGAATCCTTGCCCCGGGCAGCCCAGCGGCAGAAGCAGTGGAAAATATCGCGCCAAACGTGTCCACCTATGACTCTTATGCGGGCGATCTTGTCCGCGAGTACGGCCTGCTCATGCCGGTCGAGCCGAATGCCCGCATCATCACCGAGGCGGAACGCTATGCCATCGCCCACGAGGTGGTCAGCAATTACTCGGGTTCGCTCAGCACAGATAATGCGGTGGCCACGGTCACCGCTATCTTGCTCAAGCTCGCGGAAACGATGGACGGAGAGCTTAAGAATCCGCAGGATCTCTATGAGCACGAGGACATCTTCCGCAAGACCGCTGAGGACCTAGAAAAGAGCAAGAGGACCAAAGGCGAGTTCGGCAAGGACTTGCAGAAATACCTGGATACCCAACGCCTGCGCCTGGAGTACCTGCCCTTGGTGGAAGCTCTCAAGAAGGAACAAGCGGAGCGCGGGGTCATCACTTTCGGTGAGCAGATGTCCATCGCCGCCACGCTGGCCAAGAACTTCCCGCTCTTAGGCGAGCAACAAAGCGCGCGCTACCGCGTCATCATGCTGGATGAGTACCAAGACACCTCCCATGCGCAGCGCATCTTGCTGCGCTCGCTCTTCGGTGGCGAGCGTGAGGGTCTATCAGTTACTGCGGTGGGTGACCCCATGCAGTCCATCTATGGCTGGCGTGGCGCGACGGCGGAAAACCTGGAAGCTTTTGTCACGGACTTTCCGCAGCCGGACGGCACCCCGGCCCCGAAGGATCAACTCACCACCTCCTGGCGTAATCCCTCGACGGTACTCAGCTTGGCTAATGACGTGGCGTCGAAGCTCTTCTCCTCAAGCCCCGGCGAGCGCCCAGTAGATGAGCTGTCGCCCAAGCCCACCGCGCCGGCCGGCAAGGTAGAGCTGGGCTATTTCGCTTCTGAGGACGAGGAGCGCGCTTTCATCGCTGAGCATCTCCGCCAGCTTTATGAGTCCACGCCGGAAGGCGAGGATTTCAATGCCGCCGTACTCGTGCGCACCAATAAGCAATCGCCGTTGATCGCCGCTGCCTTGGATGAGGTCGGTGTGCCCAACGAGATCTTCGGCCTCGGTGGACTTCTCTGGCAGCCGGAGATCCAAGATCTTGTGGCGGTAGCCACGCTTTTGGTGCGTCCACAAGACACCGCCGCGGCGCTGCGTGTGCTGACCGGACCGATGTGCGGTCTGGGCATCGCCGATATCCAGGTGCTGCATTCGCGTCAGCGTAATCTCGCCGGCGCCACCGAAGGCCGCACGCGGTGGGAAGGCGGTGATCCCCTGGCGCACCTAGCCGCCCAGGTTGAGGAGATTACCGCGGAGGGGCCGGACCAGGTGCTGGGGCTTGCCGACGCCCTCGCAGACCTCGGCGAACGCGATCGCTACAGCACCGAAGGCTTGGAGCGCATGGAGGAGGTCTCCTCTAAGCTGCGCTACCTCCGTACCTATTCTTTGGGCAAGACTCTCAACGACATCGTGGCCGATATTGAGCTTCTCTTCGGCTTGCGCACCGAAGTCCTCGCCTCAGGCAAGCCGGGCGGGGCAACGCACCTCGACGCCTTCGCCGACTTTGTCGCGGGCTTCCACGGTGATGGCTTGGCTGGCCTTTTGGACTATCTTGAGTTGGCTAAGGAGAAGGAAGACGGGCTCGAGCTGGGAGAGGTCCCGCTTGTGCGCAACCGCGTGCAGATCATGACGGTGCACAAGGCCAAGGGCTTGGAATGGGAACACGTCTGCGTGGCGCATGCGGATTCCTCGAGCTACAAGGCGCAGGCGGAGACCTTCCTGACCAAGATCGAAAAGGCCCCAGGTGACGAGGACGTCATCGATGTGCCCGAGGATGCGGTGACGCGCTCTGACTTTGATAAGGCGTGCACGGCTTTCAAAGAACAGAACCGCGAGTTCCAAGCAGAGGAAGCGGCGCGTCTTTTCTACGTGGCCATGACCCGCACCGAGTCCACGCTGACGGTGACTGGTTCCGGCACGAATAGACTCAAGGGAAAGAGCAAGAAGGGCCCCTATTCCTACCTGCAGTTATTAGCGGATAAGCATCCGGAGCTGATTGTCCATTGGGATATCCCCGACATCCCTGTGGAAGAGGAGGAAGGAGGTGCAGTTGAGGCCTCTTTCCCTTCTTTGAACCCGCAGTCGGAAGCGCTGCAGGCAGCAGAGGCGGTACGCGCGGCAATGGAGAACCTCCCTCCGCTGCGCGATGGCGAAGTCTTCGGTCTCTGGGAACAAGAGGCGAGCGCGCTCATTGAAGAGCACAAAGCGCTGCAGGCCCCGGTGGTCGATGTAGAACTACCCGGCGAGCTGACGGCCTCTGACATGGTGGCCATGTCGGCAGACCCCACCCAATTCGCACGCCGCCAGCGCCGCCCCATCCCCTTCAAACCTAATTCCTACGCCAAGCGCGGCACTGCTTTCCACGCGTGGCTGGAGGATCGTTTCGGCGCGCCTGCCTTGCTGGGGGAGGATGAGCTGCCCGGTTTTCACGATGAACCGGACCACGACTTGGAGTCCCTCAAGGAGTCCTTCCTAGCCTCGGAGTGGGCACAGCGCACGCCGGCTTTCGTAGAGGCCCCTTTCGAGATCACCATTGGGGATTCCGTCGTCCGCGGCCGCATGGATGCGGTATTCCAACAGCCGGATGGCTCGTGGCTCATCGTGGACTGGAAGACTGGCCGCCGCCCCCAGGGTGCTGCTCTGTACTCGGCGCAGATTCAGCTCGCCGTCTATGCGGAGGCATGGCGGCGCATCCATGGCGTGGAGACTGTCCGCGCGGCTTTCTACTACGTGCATGAGAACTATCTTTTGGAGCCGGAGGACTTGCCCACCGGGCCACGGTTGGCTGAGCTTTTAAGCTCTGCAGTTTCCACGTCACCAGGGTTGAGTCTAAGGTAGTCTCACGAGGAAATCCGCATCATCTAGGGAGGTTGGCGCTTCGTGCCCAAGCACTTAGGCAAACGCATTACGTCGCGTTTCTTGTCGCAGGTAGAGCTGACCTCGCAGCCTGACCATGCGCTGCTTGACGTCATCACGATTCCGCGTACCGCGAGCACCAGCCCGTGGAAGCAACTGGCGCGCCGAGTTATCTGGGCTATGGGGCTGATGGTCTTTGTCACCATCATCGTCTTTTTCGACGGTGATGGCTACAGCGAAGACCTGTCCTTCCTCGATGCCGCCTACTATTCAGCGGTGTCGTTGACCACTGTGGGCTATGGCGATATCGTTCCCGTCACCCCCACCGCGCGCTTCATCAACCTCATTATCGTTACCCCGGCCCGCCTGCTCTTCCTTGTTTTGTTGGTCGGTGCTACCTTGTCGGTTCTGACGGATCGAGCCCGCCGCACCTTTGAAATCCAGAATTGGAGAAAGCAATTGCGTAACCACACCGTTGTCATCGGCTATGGCACTAAGGGCGCTGGTGCGGTCGCCGCCCTCATCGCCGATGACGTTCCCGCCTCCCAAATCGTGGTTGTTGACAACAACCGCGCGGCCCTAGCCAGCGCCGAGCACCACGGCCTCGTCACCATTTACGGCTCCGGAACCAAGCAAGACGTGCTGCGCATCGCCGGCGCGCAGCACGCCTCGTCGGTGGTGGTGACTCCGTCCACGGACGATACCGCGGTGCTGTGTACCTTGTCCGTGCGCGAGCTCAACCCCAAGGCCAAGGTGGTCGCTTCCGTGCGTGAATCCGAGAACCGCCACCTACTCCTCCAATCCGGTGCCGATTCGGTGGTCACCTCCGCAGAGACCGCCGGACGTCTCCTGGGCCTAGCCACCGTGACACCGACGGTGGTGGAGATGATGGAGGACCTCCTCTCGCCGAACGAGGGCTTTTCCGTGGCCGAGCGTGCGGTGCGCGAATTCGAAGTGGGCTCCAATCCACGTCACCTCGCCGACATTGTTCTGGCGGTTCTGCGCAACAACGAGCTACACCGTGTCGATACGGCAGACGCGTATGCACTCAAGCCTGGTGACCGCCTGCTCTATATCAAGCATGAGATGCAGCAGGCTGCGGAAGATACCGATGAAGACGAGGATGAAGGCAACTAATGTTCCTGCCCGTCACCGAGACTGGCCTTGTCCCGGTATCGCCACAAGGCCAGCCGGTCTTTCTGGCTAAGCCGACGGGGGAGATCGTGGTTGCGGCCGGGGATATTCACGCTTTCCTGGTGGAGTCCGAGGCCGCCGAGCGGCTCGGTACACTGCGCGATGCCACCTTCTTTAACGGTCAGCGCGACATTCTCAAAGCCCTGCATCTGATCCGTAACCGTCGGGAAGCGCGCTTTGATCCACGCACTGGGCGGGAGCTGTCCTACCCTGCGCCCGGGGCCGTGGGACACGATGGCGAACGCCTCGTCTTTCCCCGCTTGGATCCCGCCGTCATCGGCATCATTCACCACGCGGAGTCGGACCGTATCCTGCTGGCTCGCAACCGTCACCGTCCAGGATTCTTTTCACTCATCGCCGGCTATGTCGATCCCGGCGAGACCCTTGAAGAAGCGATGATCCGCGAGGCACTGGAGGAAACCGGTCGTCGCGTTGAGTCAGTTTCCTATTGGGGCTCACAGCCCTGGCCGCCTAGTGGCTCCTTGATGGTGGGCTTTTCCGCGGTCACGGAGGATGTCCAGCCCGTGTGCGATACTGACGAAGAGCTCGCAGAAGTGCGGTGGGTGTCCCGCGCTGAGCTGCCAGAACTGACCATTGCCCGCAAGGGTTCAATTGCACACACGATGATTATGGAGTGGTTCCACGGTGATGAGACCGGATCTGTCCCTGCTCGATGAAGACCAGCGAGCCGCAGCCACGGCACCGCGCGGCCCAGTCTGCATCCTGGCGGGTGCCGGAACGGGTAAGACCCGCACGATTACCTATCGCATCGCTCACATGGTGGACCAGGGTTTCGTCAACCCGCAGCGCGTTCTGGCCGTCACCTTCACCTCTCGCGCCGCGAGTGAAATGCGCGAGCGGCTCAACCAGATGGGCGTTGGGGGAGTACAAGCCCAAACCTTTCACGCCGCAGCGCGCCGCCAGTTGAAGTACTTTTGGCCGCAGGTTGCTGGGGATCTGCCCTGGCAGCTCATTGACAACAAGTTCAGCCTGGTCGGCCGCGCGGTCCGCTCGCTTGGCCTGGACAACAACAAGGACACCATTCGTGATTTCCTGGGGGAAATCGAATGGGCAAAGTCTTCACTGATTAGCCCCGAGGGCTATCCCGGTGTCATCGAATCCACGGACCGCGAGGCGCCGGGGGATCCGGCCAAGGTGGCGGAGGTCTTCCGCCGCTATGAGGACATGAAGGCCACCCCGGATCTCATGTACCTCGATTTTGATGACTTGCTCATGCACATCGCCGGCGCCATCGAGAACGTGCCTGCGGTGGCGGAGGTCTTCCGTGAGCAGTACCGAACCTTTGTGGTGGACGAGTATCAAGACGTCACCCCCTTGCAGCAGCGAGTACTGGAGGCCTGGTTGGGGGAGCGCGATGACCTGACGGTCGTGGGCGATGCCAACCAGACCATCTATTCCTTCAACGGTGCTTCCCCGGAGTATCTGCTGAATTTTTCCCGCACCTACCCGCAGGCCACCGTGGTCAAGCTGCAGCGAGACTACCGCTCCACCCCGCAAGTGACGGACCTGGCTAACGAGGTCATCTCGAAGGCCACGGGCCGCGCGGCGGGGACCCGCCTGGAGTTGCAGGGCATGCGCGAGCCTGGACCCGAGCCCACGTTTAAGGCCTATGAGTCTGAGGAGATTGAGGCCAAGGAGGTCGCGGGCCAGGTTCTGACCCTGCTGAACCAGGGAGTGAAGGCTTCCGAAATCGCAATTCTTTACCGCATCAACGCGCAATCAGAGCAGTTTGAGCAGGCGCTTGCTGACGCTGGAGTGGTTTACCAAGTCCGCGGTGGCGAAGGCTTCTTCCGCCGCCCAGAGATTTTAGAGGCCATCCGCGTGCTCATCGCTGCCACGCGCCGCGATGATTTGCCGAATGATCCGGTGGCTGTGGCACGTGCGGCCTTCGTGGAGCTGGGGCTGTCCGCCACGGAACCGCAGGGTGCGCAGGCCCGCGAGCGCTGGCAGTCGCTCACGGCCTTGGTGGACCTCATCGCGCAGATCGTGGAGGACCACGAGGGGATAGACCTGCCTGGCGTGCTAGGAGAGCTGCACCGCCGCTCCGAAAACAAGCACAACCCCACGATGGAGGGCGTGACCCTCGCTACCATTCACGCTGCCAAGGGCCTGGAGTGGGATGCGGTGTTCCTCGTAGGTCTCACCGAAAAACTCCTGCCCATTAACCACGCCATCAAAGCCGGCGATGAACACGTGGAGGAGGAGCGCCGCCTCTTTTACGTGGGTATTACCCGTGCACGCGAGCACCTAGCCTTGTCGTGGGCGCTGGCTAAGACCACTGGTTCGCGGGCCTCACGTGAGCGAACCCGCTTCCTGGACGGCGTGGTCCCGGGAATCGAGGAAAGCCAGTCCTCGAACCGTCGCTATCGCCCGCGCCGTTGCCGAGTGTGCTCGGGGCAGCTCAGCAGCCCGGCAGAGAAGGTCCTCGGCCGCCACGAGTGGTGCGAGTATGAGGGTGATGAGGATGTCTTCAACGCGCTGCGCGCGTGGCGGGCGTCGGTGGCGAAGGACTCTCAGGTTCCTGCCTACGTCGTCTTTTCTGATGCCACCCTGCAAGCGATTTCGGAGGCTCTTCCAGCCAACGAGGCGGAGCTGCTGGATATCTCCGGGGTGGGCCCCTCGAAGCTGGAGCGCTATGGCGCGGAGGTTCTGCAGATCATTGCTTCTTCCCGCGGCTAAGAGGAACTAAGAAGCAGCGCAGTACGTGCAGCGAGGATGTTCCATGAGAAGCCTCCGTTGCTCTAGGCCGTAGAGGTCTATCTCCGTGAGTTCGCCGGCGAGCGGCTTGCCACCGGGCGCTCCTGGCGGGGCCGGCCTTCCCAAGAGCCGGCGAATAATCACCACTGCATGCATCACTATCGCAGTGCGCACGATGGGGTCGCCCGGCGCTTCCACTGTCGCGGCGCGGTGGGCCACCTCGTGCCATAGCTCGTCTGATTCGATGCGGTGCAGATGCGCGCACAGCGGGCAGGGGCCAGCCCCGTCGATGCGAACTGGTCCGATGATGCCGCGGGCATCGATCATAGATACCGGCAACCAGGTGGCTGGGGAATTGCGCAGGGCTTGTGCCCATTCCGTGGCGCCATCCAGCATGTCGACAGCCACGATAGGCAGGTGCCCGGCCACGTTTGCGATGTACTCGGCAGGGGTTTCGCTGTGGAGAGGAGAGCGTGGTTGGAAGGAATCACCAAGCAGGACGTCGCGCAGCTCATTGGCCAGGGCGGAGGTCCCCAGCACAGCCACACGCTGCGGCCGGGGCGCCGGCCACAAAACACGGTAGCTAATCAGATCCTCCACTAAGCTGCGGGCAGCTGAGGGGCTCATGCCCGTATTCTCAATGGACTTTTCAATAGTTTGTCGGGTCAGCGGCGTGCGCAGCCTGTTGAGCAAGCCCGCCAGCTGCGGGTGGGCTTCAAACACGCCGACGCGCGTGGCATCCATCCCGCACTGGAGCATTCCAGGTTCGCGCTTAAGAATCGTGGTTTCCGGCGCCAGCATGTACGTCTGTGCACTCAAGACTGTCCTCCCCGTTGTGCCCCACCCCAGGTGTGTGTAGACACCATTGCACCACAGGTAGAATGCCCTGTCATGTCGAGCAATCCCGAGGTACGTGTCATCCGTTCGGCACGGCGCCGTCGCACCGTCCAAGCCCGCGTGGTCGACGGTGTTCTGGAGGTGCGCATCCCCGCGTGGATGTCAGCGGCGGAAGAGCGCGAAGCGGTGGATGGCATCGTGGCGAAGGTGCGCAAAAAGCACACCTCTTCGCAGCTTTCCGACGATTCCCTGGCCGACCGCGCCCGCACACTGAATGCCCGCTTTTTGGAGGGCCGCGCCACGGTGGGTTCCATCCGGTGGGTGAGTAACCAAAAATCCCGCTGGGGCAGCTGCACTACCTCAACGGGCGATATTCGGATTTCTGACCGGCTGCAGGACGTCCCCGACTATGTGCTCGACGCGGTCATCATCCACGAGTTAACGCACACCTTCATCCCGGGTCATGGTCCGGACTTCTGGGAGTGGGCTGACCGCGCGCCCAAAGCCGAGCGCGCGAAAGGATATCTTGAGGCTTACCAGCGTTTCCGCTAGTTCTCTTCGCCCGGCTTGTCCTCTTTATTGTCGTCGCCGTCGGCGTCTGTGTCCTCGCCAGCGCTGTCGCCGGTGTTATCGCTGGCATCGCCCCCGGCATCCTGCTGGCGGAGCATCTCCTCCAGCTTGGAGAACTCCGCTTCAAAGCCCTCATCAGGGGTGTCATCGAGCAAACCGTCGATGAAGGACGCAGGGTTCTCCAGGTGCTCGGCCGTGGGCAGAAGATCCGGGTGGTCCCAGGCGGAGTCACGTTTGTCGGCGCCCACCGCGACGGTGGCGCGGCGCCAGAGTTCAGCGGCCGCCTCCACCTTCGGGGCATTGAGCTCGATGCCGACGACCTGGGAGAAGGCCTTCTCTGCGGAGCCGCCAGTGGAGCGGCGGTGCGCCCACGCCTCGGTCATTGCCTTCGTGGACGGGATGCGCTCTCCCAGGGCCTCGGTCACCACGTGTTCAACCCATCCCTCGACGAGTGCTAAGAGGGTCTCCAGACGAGAAGCCGCGACTGCGTTGCGGGAGGTGATCCGCGGGGATAAGTCCATGCCCTGTAGCTTGCTCATCGCGTCCTGGATGGCCTCAGGGTCACCGGATTCCAGGTTGAGCTCGCGGGTAGCTTCCTCGATATGGGAGGTATCGATAACCAAGCCCATGGCGTATTCCTCAACGGAGGAGACGAGGCGCTCGACCAACCACGGCACATGCTTGAACAGGCGCTGGCGGGCGGCTTCACGGGCACCGATATAGACCAGCACTTCTTGGCCCGGAACGTTGAGATCGCGCGCAATGGCCTGGATATTGTGCGGCAGGAGTGCAGTGGTGCCTGCGGGGGAGACAGGCAAGCCGAAGTCAGAACCGGTCAATGCCTGCGCAGCCAGATCACCCAGCGCGTGGCCCAGCTTCATGCCGAAGTTCATGCCGGACATCGAGTTCATCATCGAGGTCATCGGGCCCATCATCTCGCGGGCTTCCTCCGGCAGGGATTCCAGCTGCGCGGAGTTCATGTGCTCCGCAACCGGGGTGACCATGCGCTGCCACATCGGCAGCGTCTCATCCAGCCACTGCGCGGAATTCCACGCGGTGACGGTGCCGGATGCGGTGGGCAGGATCGTGGCATCATCTAGCCACAGTTCCGCTAGCCTCACGGCTTCCTGCACGGCGGTGCGGTCTTGCTCGCTGACCTCTTTGTCGCGGGAGATTTGCTGGTGCGCGATGCGCTTGGCCAAGTCATAGTTGACCGGGCCGGAACCCTCCGGGGAGTTCATGGAGGAACCCATGCCGGAGAGCATCTGGCCGAACTGATTCAACAGGTCTCCTAGGCCACCGTTGCCTGCGCTGAAGCCGAAGGCGCCGAACGGGTTCTGGTCGCGACGATCGTTATCATCGTCATCGTCGTTATTGGGGAAGGAAAAACCGAATCCGTTGCTCATGGACCCCAATCTACTAGGTTTCCTAGCGCGGATTCTAGGACCACGGCAACGCTGAGAGCGAACAAGCTCCACAAGGCTGTAGGCTGATCCTCCGTGAAAACTCCGCAGAACCCCCGAACCCGCCGCTTGTCCACTTTGACGTGGGGAGCCATCCCGGTGGTGCTGACGGGAGCCCTGCTCAGCATCGACCACATTCCCGGCACCGATATCACCTTGTCGGTGCCTTATGCCGCCGAGGGGCCAGGTCCTACCGTGGATACCCTGGGCGAGGTGGAAGGTGAGCCGGTGGTCAACGTCGAAGCCCCAGAGACGTTCCAGCCGGAGGGGCAGCTCAACATGACAACGGTCTCCGTGCGCACCAACATGACGCTGGCCCAGGCCCTGGGGCGGTGGTTATTTACGGATGACACCATCGTCCCCATCGAGAATGTTATCCCGCAGGGCAAGACAGATAAGGAGGTCCAGGAGGCCAATCAGCAGGCCTTTACCCAGTCCGAGTCGGCGGCCACGGTCGCCGCCATGGACTATCTGGACAAACCGGTGAGAATCGAGGTGGCACAAGTACTCGATGACGGCCCCGCAGCAGGCGCGCTTGACGACGCCGACATTATCACCACCGTCAACGGTGACAAGGTCACGGAGCCTGGCCAAGTGCAAGAGAAGATTCGCGCTCTTCAGCCTGGCGATGAGGTGGAGCTAGGCATTGTTCGCAAGGGCAAGGAAAAGACTGTCGGGGTCACCCTCGGCTCCCACCCCGAGCAGGAGGACGTGGCCCTGCTAGGCATCCTTATGACCTCGGTTCCCACCGAGGACATCACGGTGGATTACAACCTGCAGGACGTCGGCGGCCCCTCGGCCGGCATGATGTTTACCTTGGCGGTGATTGACAAGCTCTCTAGCGAAGATCTCACCGGCGGCCGGTTTGTCGCCGGCACCGGCACTATAGGTGAGGACGGCGAGGTCGGCCCCATCGGCGGTATCGTCCACAAGGTTCACGCGGCTCAGGAAGCGGGCGCTGAGCTTTTCCTCGCCCCAGCCGACAACTGCGCGGAGGCAGTCAGCCGCGATACCGGAGACATGGTGGTGGCTAAGGTCCACACGCTGGATGATGCCATCGAGGCCATGCAGGATTTTGCGGAGGGCAGGCCCGTCGAGACCTGTGAAGGCTAGCCCGCTAAACCAGGCCTAGCTCCTTGAGGCGCTCTTCCGGATCGTCCTGGTCCGTGGAGATCATCTGCTGCATGATAAGGCCCTCATCGTTGTCAACGACGGTGAGGATGGCCGTGTTGCCCAGCATGGACCAGCCCACGACGCGGTTGCCGCTGTCCTCGATGACGCGGGAGCTGCGCAGCTCGGTGAGCACCTGGGTGGTTTGGGAAGCCTTGGTCTTGGACTTGAAGAACTGGAACTGGCCTACCTCCGAGCCAGAGCAGTTGAAAGAATCCGTCACGCCATTGGGATCGCAGCGGTCGAATTGCGCGAAGATCCCCTCCGGTACGAGCCCGCCGAAGATCTCATAAGCTTGCTCCACGGAAGCATTAAACGCCCCGCTGGGCTCCGCGGACTCGCTGGCGTCCTTGTCTTTGTCTTTGCGGTCGGCGGAGCTGTGGGCTGAGGATTCATCCTTCGCGTCTGAGCTGGTCTCAGACTCAGAGGCGGCAGGAGAGGTCGTCTCGGATTCCTCGGCGGACGTGGCCGGGGCCGGCGCGCTGGTCTTCTCCGCGGCGGCGGTGGTTGTTTCGCTCGCAGGCGCTGGGTCAGGGGAGGGGGCATCGTCCTTCCCACATGCGGAGAGCAGGCAGCCGGTGGCAAGCACGGCCGAAGCTGCGGCGGTGAAGCGGGATGTCAAGCGCACGAGAGACTCCTCTATCAATTGCGTGCCCAGCCCCGAGAGCTGAGCGTTAATGGCCACTGCAGTCTGAGTTTAGTCGATTAGAGCATTTCCTCCGGATCTTGCTCCAACCCGTAGCGCAGCGCAGCGATGACCCCCGGTGCCACATTCGGTCCGCCACGCAATTGGATATCGTCTTCTGCGAAGGGGCCGGCCTCCGCTAGTTCCTCCTCGGTCGGACGCAATTGCAGCAGGGTGAGCTCCGCGCCATCGTTGTCGACACTCTCTGCATCGGCTGTGGAGCTTCCGTCCAGGGCGGTAGCCCGCAGGACTCCGGAGAAGAGGCGGGCGGGGCGGGCGTCGCTAAGCGCGGCGTCTGAGGTGTCCTTAAACATGATCTCCTGGGCCAGGATGACGCCGGCGATCTCCCGCGGCCATGCTAGCCGCGAGACGTAGTCCGCGAGGTGCTCCGATCCCGGTTCGATGCCTTCCGGCAACTCTTGCACCACGAGGGTGAGGGGAGAGGAGTCATCGACGTCCCCAAGCTGGGCGGCCACCAGCTCAGTAGGGACGAGAGCAAAAAGGGTAGGAGGCGCATCCCAGCCTTCGGCGTGGATGAAATCCACGGCCTCGCGCATCGCCTTGTTGAGCGCGCGGTGTACAGCGGGCTGGGAGGAAGGTTGGGAACTCATAAGCGTCCTTGTTCGTTGACGGTCATAGTGCTTCTCTAGACTAGAAGCTTGATACCTCTATATTCGCACGACACTTGATTGGAGCTGGAGTTGGCTTCCGGACTCAACCGACCCGCCGCCCCGATGAAACGTCCGCCCAAATTTCTCTCGTGGGTTGTCGCCATCATCGCGGTCCTCTTGTTCATTGGCCCCATGTTGGTGGGCTTCTACACGGATTGGAAGTGGTTCGGCGCGATTGAGTACCGTGGGGTCTTCACCAAGACCCTGGTGACGCGCATCGTCCTCTTCATCCTCTTCGGCCTCGTAGCAGCGGCTGTTACGTACGTTGCGGGCCTGATTGTGTGGCGGGGGCGCGGTGACTCGATGGACATGGCGGACTTCAATTCCCCCGTTTATCAGTACCGCAAGTCCATTGAGAGCACGATGAGTGTCTTCCTCAAGGTCATCCCGGTGCTCGTCGGCGTCGTTTCCGGCCTGTTGGGGCAAGCCAACTGGCGGACCGTCATGCTCTTCCTCAATTCTCATGACTTTGGGGTGGCCGACCCGCAGTTCAACCACGACCTTGGCTTCTACGCCTTCCGTTTGCCGGTGTGGTCAATGCTGGTCAGCGCTGCTTCCATGCTGGTCGCAGTGTGCTTCCTCATCGCACTTGTGGGGCACTACATTCTTGGCGGCATTCGCTTGGGCAATCGCGCCGCAGGCGTGCGTGGTTCGCTGTCGAAAGCAGCGCGCACGCAGCTCGCCGTCACCGGTGGCATTTGGATGCTGCTCCAGGTGGCTGGCTACTGGCTGGGGCGCTACGAGTTGCTGTACAACCAGCACTCGCTGTTTACGGGTGGTTCCTACACGGACATCAATGCCTACCTGCCGGCAAAGATCATCCTCATGATCATCGGCGTGTTCGTGGCCGTGGCGATCTTTTCTGCAGTGGTCATTAAGGACCTGCGCATCCCCGGCCTTGCTGTGGTGCTCATGGTGCTGTCCTCCTTGGTCATTGGCCAAGGCTGGCCGCTCATCATGGAACGCTTCTCCGTGAACCCGAACCGCCAGGCTAAAGAGGCGGAGTCCATCTCCCGCAACATCGAGTCCACTCGCTTTGCCTATGGCCTCACAGGCGACAAGGTGACCTACGAGGAGAACTGGGGCGCGGAGGACGTCGCCGATGACAAGGTTGCCTCGGATGACTCCACCATCTCCAACCTGCGCCTGCTGGACCCGGACATTCTGGCGCCGACGTTTACTCAGATGCAGCAGCTGAAGAACTTCTACGGCTTCCCAGAGACGCTGGCGATGGATCGCTATGAAATCGATGGCGAACTCCGTGACTTCGTGGTCGCAGCCCGCGAGCTGGACCCGAACGAGCTGCAGGAGAACCAGCAGAACTGGATTAACCGTCACACCGTGTATACCCACGGCAATGGTTTCATTGCGGCGCAGGCCAACACAGTCGATGAGGTAGCTCGTGATGCCGGTTCGGCCCGTGGTGGTTTCCCCATCTTCACGGTGGCGGACCTGCAGACCCAGGCGGGCAAGGACGCCGAGGGTGAGGGCGAAACCCAGAATGCTGAAGAATCCCTCGGTATCAAGGTGGACCAGCCGCGAACCTACTTCGGCCCGGTGATCGCTAGCGCCCAGGATGGGATGGACTACGCCATCGTGGGCAAGACGGGTGATGAGTCCGTCGAATACGACACCGATACCTCCACCTACACCTATGACGGCAAGGGTGGCGTCGACATCGGCAACATTGTTGACCGCACTGCCTTTGCGCTGAAGTACCAGGAACTCAACTTCCTGCTCTCGGACCGCGTGGGGCCGGAGTCCAAGCTGCTCTATGACCGCGACCCGCGCGAGCGCGTGGAGAAGGTTGCTCCCTGGCTGACGACGGATTCCTCCACCTACCCGGCGGTCATCGATGGCCGCATCAAGTGGATTGTCGATGGCTACACCACCTTGGATTCCCTGCCGTATTCGCAGCGCACCTCCCTGACGGAGACCACCCAGGACGCACAGAACCCGACGGGCACGACGCAGCGCTTGGTTAACGACCAGGTGGGCTACATCCGTAACTCGGTGAAGGCGACTGTCGACGCTTACGATGGCACCGTCGATCTCTATGAGTTCGACACCGAAGACCCCGTGCTTAAGGCATGGGAGGGTGTCTTCCCGGGCGTCGTCAAGCCCGAGTCGGAGATCTCCGACGAGCTGCGTCAGCACATGCGCTACCCGGAGGACATGTTCAAGGTGCAGCGCAACCTGCTGGCCAAGTACCACGTAGATGACCCGGGCGTCTTCTTCAACAACGACGCCTTCTGGTCCGTGCCGGAGGATCCGACTGCCGGTGAATCCCAGGGGCTGAACCAGCCGCCGTACTACGTGCTGGCTTCCGACCCGGAGACCAACAAGCCGAGCTTCCAACTCATCACCTCCTACCGCGGTCTGAACCGTCAGTTCCTCTCTGCACACATGGCGGTGTCGTCTGATCCGGAGACCTACGGTGATATCACCGTGCGCGTGCTGCCGACGAATACCCAGACCCAAGGCCCTAAGCAGGCGCAGGACGCCATGATGTCTTCTGATCAGGTGGCTCGTGACCGCACACTGTGGCAGGGCTCGAATGACCTGAAGAACGGTAACCTGCTGGCCCTGCCAGTGGGTGGGGGAGAGATCCTCTACTTGGAGCCGATCTACTCGCAGCGCAAGGGCCAGGAGTCTGCGTTCCCGAAGCTGCTGCGCGTGCTGGTGTCCTACAAGGGGCGCGTGGGCTATGCGCCGACGATTGGTGAGGCCCTAGAGCAGGTCGGCATCGACCCGAAGGCCGCCCAGGACATCACCGAAATTGAGGGTGACTCCGGCAAGCAGACGGAGAAGGATGACGAGGAGGCCAATGCCGCCGATAAGAAGGACGAAGAGAAGGACTCTGAGTCTTCCGCACCGGCCTCCGCTCCGAAGGCATCTGACGAGGGCGAGGCTATCGACGCCATCAACAAGGCTCTCGATGGTGTAGACAAGGCCAAGAACGGCTCCTTTGAGGAGTACGGCAAGGCCCTGGACGAGCTCGATAAGGCAGTGGAGGACTACCGCTCCCTGCAGTCTCAGTAAGTCCGGATAGGTGCCGGCGAAAACTCGGCGCCTCACCTATGAAATGGCGCCTGCCCAGGGGATTTGGGTAGGCGCCAAGGTGTCTGTATAGTTACATCCGTCGCCAGCACACGGGACAGTGTGCAGAGCGCTTGATGTTTGGAAGTACATCTCGACGCGGGGTGGAGCAGCTCGGTAGCTCGCTGGGCTCATAACCCAGAGGTCGTAGGTTCGAATCCTGCCCCCGCTACCAACTTCCGACCCCTACCAGGGAATATCCTGGTAGGGGTCTTCTTCATTTTGTACTGAAATCGCCACTTGGTGCACTAGATGGTGCACTGGGCTCAAAATCGGGGCCTAAACGACAAAACGTGTTGTTTTCCGGCGTGTCGAGTTAAACGACAGATTGTGTTGGTGGGGGTTGGGGTTTAGCGTATGTGACCTTTGCGTATTCCCATAGAGTGGTTGTAGGCAGTGTCGATGGCGCTGTCGTAGGTTGCTGGTCGGCCGTCTTCGTGGCCGCTGGTGGCTTGTGTTTCCTGGTTGGCTAGGGTTTGTGCTTTGGCGAGTGCGTCCTGGCCCCAGTTTTGCTGCCTGGCGATTTCTACGGGGTCGCCAGGCAGCTGCGTGTGTAGGTACAGCCACCAGTCACAGGCGATGCGTTGTTGCTCGTCGCGTAGTCCTCGGTGGGCGTGCATCAGTTTCTTGATTTGCGAGTTCACTCCGCCTTCCAGGCTGTTGGTTGTGCGCTCTAAGCGTTGGCCTTCTTTAGCTTGGGTGAGGTAGGCAAAGAGGTGTCCGTGTTGACTCAT
The DNA here is from genome assembly GCF_001813175.1 of Corynebacterium sp. HMSC069E04. Lineage (NCBI taxonomy): Bacteria > Bacillati > Actinomycetota > Actinomycetes > Mycobacteriales > Corynebacteriaceae > Corynebacterium > Corynebacterium sp. HMSC069E04. Next base: position 128,129 of record NZ_KV811704.1, read on the forward strand.
TTTCTTCAGCTGTAGGTAGATTCCGCGGTGAACATCGTGGGTGTACCACCATTTTTTGTTGCCGCGTTTGGATTTAGGAATCTGCTCGAAAGGGACGTCTTTGACGTAAGTTTTGGCTTTGAGCTGGGCGCTAAATACAGTGCCGAATTGGTGTAGCTTGGCAGTCCATTCGGCTGCTTCATCCAGGTTGTCAACGGCTAGCAGTTCGAAGGAAAGCCGTCGCAGTGCTTTGCCCATCGGCGAGGTGGGGTGCAGGCCTGTGGCGCGTTGAATGTTGCGTTTGACGTGGACAATGCAGCGTTGAACTGGAGTATCAGGCCACAAGTGGCGTAGTGCTTTAAGTCCTCCGGAATCCCCATCACAGGTCACCAGTTGTGGTGGGGCTATCTCGTCTAGCAGGCGCATGTAAGACCAAGAGGATTCCTTAGTGCACCAGAACCAGTTGATGACATGGCAGGAGTCAGCAGCTACGACAAGGCACTTGGTGTTGAAGTAGGTGCCGTCGATGAAGATTTGGTCGTAGATTCGCTGCTTATCAACGCTTCGGGGAGGTTGGATAAGCCAAAACGTTTTGAACCGGCGTTGCAGAGTTCGTGATGAAACTCCGCAGGTCTTAGCTGTCTCTGCCAGGCTGTGGCCTGACATGAGCCAAGAGATGAAAAGGCGAAACCATTTTGCTTGAACTGCGTCGTCATTGGTGCGGGTGAAAGTGGCCTTGCAAGTGCGGCATCGCCATCGTTGGCGACCGGTATTTGTCGTTCCGTATTTGATGCATACCCCGCTACAGACAGGGCATCGAGGATGATTCTTACTCATCCTCTCATCGTGAACCTAGGCAGCTAGCACACTGGCACTTCCCCGGCGGTATTTCCGGCCCGAGGCTGGGTTATCCCTCCGGATAAGTGAAATCTGAAGCGTCCTGGGTTTAGTTCCTACCTC
>NZ_KV811705.1:0-11091 GCF_001813175.1 Corynebacterium sp. HMSC069E04
TGGCTGTGGCCGGAAAGCAGACCTTGGTACTCGGGAACCAAGGTGAAACGTGAACCATGGGGACCACTGAGCTGTCATCATCGTGCTTGCACCTACCCCGGCCCGGCGGCGAGCGACTTCCCACTGCATGAGGAGTACAGCGTCAGTCCATGCCGGCGCATGCAACAGCTTTCGAAGAATGGCAGTGGTGAGGTGAAAGGGAATGTTTCCCACAATGACGCAGGGAGTGGCGGGTAACGGGAAGTTGAGGAAATCATCATGGACCACTTCGACCGACGCCGAGGCGGTCTTTTTTGTGAGTTTGGCAGCTAGTTTTGCGTCTACCTCAACTGCCGTTATTGCCCTCCCCAAGTGGGATATCGGGTGAGTGAGGGCACCGCTTCCTGGCCCGATCTCAATGATGGGGCCGGAGGTTTGTTTTACAAGATCGACGATGGAGTTGATGATCTTGTGGTCTGTGAGAAAATTTTGGCCATGTTCGTGACGGCCGTATCCGTATGTAGACATCAGGTGTGCTCCGTGGAGTTGAAACGGAGCCGGGCATGGCAAATGGCCGCCCGGCTAAAGGACCGGAGCGGTTTCTAACCTGCGGGAGGGAGAAAACCGCCTTAGCGGCTGGTGAGCGGCCGCATGAAAACGGAACCTGAAATCAACATGGGCCTATCGTATCCAATTAATTTCGCAGGGTCCAATACGGTGAGAAAGAAGACAACCGCACCGCAACAGTGCAAGACCTCTCTGGATTGGAATTTGTCCTACCTTCGGCTCGTCGTACAGACGCCACTGGCGTATTTTGTCTCTGGGCAACGAGGGGGAGTTACCCCCACCTCCGGATGTTTTTAAGGTGCACCCCTTATTACGCTGTGGTGCGGGAGTAGTTTTGTCCGACTGATCGGACTACCCACCGACGTGGGGCGGGTAGTTCGAGGTCCCAGCAGATGATCGCGTCGATTTCGCCGCGTTCAAAGGATGCCACCATGGCGTCGTAGTCGGGGCGAGCCACATTCTTCTTTGACGCGGAAATGGACTGATCGACGTAGTTATGTCCTATGTCCAACGTCCAAGCCACGCTGCTTTGCAATGGCTTCACAGTCCTGACGCTGCCGGTCGATGGTGAGGCCATCCACGTCAGCGTCTCGCGAGATACGAAGGTAAATAGGAGCGCGTGTTGCCAAACGCTTTTAATAAGGCCCTTAGCTAACATTGAACTTAAAACTCGACGCTCTATCCACTCAACGTCCTCGTATGGTCCTGTCTTGCTTTGTAAGCGATTGGTACATCTCAGAAACCCCGGTGTTCACGATCTCTGTCTTCACATAGATAAAGCGCGTTGGCAATTATTACCCTTAAAGAGTGATTACCAACGAACTTCGAAATTTACTGGCCAAAGCAACCACCCATGCACAGCGTTTTCAGGACGGAGAAGACCACACTGTAGCCGCAGCGCTCCTTACCAAATCAGGAAAACACGTACTCGGTTTGAACGCGCACCATTTCCTCGGTGGTCCTTGCGGGGAGATCTCGGCTTTAGCCAACCATGCTGCTAGTTATCCAGAGGACCCAATCCAAGCAGTAGTCGCCGTATACGGACCTACTGGTCAAATTATGGTGCTGTTGCAACTTGGGGCGGGAGCCAAGAAAGCTCCGTTTTTATTGTGTGATCAACGCTATGTGCCTGTGTTGTCAGGCCGTCTCGAATACCCGGCTAACAATCACTGCATCCGGATTCGGGTGACCATAGGCAAACATCGTGCCCTGCCCCTTCCGCAATGAGTGCATCGCTTCCATCCCTTTCAACGTCCGGTAGGCAGACGTTTGGTTTTTGAATGCTCCTTTCGGCCCCAGGATCCGCTTTAACCGGCCATGATCGCCTTCAATGACGTTGTTGAGGTATTTCACCCGACGATGCTCGACCGTCGATGGACAGACGCCTTCCGCCTTCAGCTCAGAGATTGCCCTGGCGAGTGAGGGGGCCTTGTCGGTGCTGATCACCCGCGGATAGCCTGCCGATTTATTCGACCGCAGCGTCTTCGCCAGGAAACGCTTCGCTGCCGCGACGTTGCGTTTTGGTGAGAGGTAGAAGTCCAGGGTCTGGCCACCTGCGGTGATTGCCCGATAGAGGTAGCACCACTTTCCCCCGACCCGGATATAGGTCTCATCCACCCGCCAGGACCTGGCCTGCCAGTCAGGAACTTGCCGATACCACCGGGTCTTCTTATCCAGCTCAGGAGCATATTTCTGGACCCAGCGGTAGATCGTGGTGTGATCGACCGGCACTCCCCGCTCGGTCATCATCTCTTCGAGGTCGCGATAGCTCACGCCGTAGCGGCAGTACCACCGCACCGCCCACAGGATGATTTCACGAGGGAACTGCCGACCGGAGAAGATGCCCATGGACCTGATTATTCCACGCCGGTCTTCCTACTGCCCCAACTTTGCAACAGCACCTTTCAAGAAACATCTTCAATCTTTCCACGAAACCCCTGGCCGGCCGAAGGAAAACGGCGCTCAATAAAAGGAAACTCCCCTAGTGCTTCTCGTCGTTGGGAGCACTAGGGGAGAAGCCACCTGCGGGGGGGGATTGTGGCTTTTTATTTTCCTTCCGTCCGACTATGCGCCGGGGGAGGTGCGCTGCGGAGACCCAAAACCATACCGCCTTACAACGCGCCCGCAACCGGAATATCCCTCAGCAAGTGGATAGCTTTAAATTTCGAGATGCGCATATATGCATATGTGCATATCAGTACATGCGCATAAAGTGATTTTTAGTTCAGCTCTCTACTTAATGGTTTCCCTCCACATAGCATGATATACACACATGCGCATGTCGCTACCTGGAGAGATCTTCTCTAAATCTATTCTTGCTTTATGACTCGAGTAATTTCCGTGATTCAGTCGAAGGGCGGGACAGGGAAGACCACACTTTCGGTAATGCTCGCAGAGGCAATTCGGAAGATGGGTTATACGGTTGCAGTCGCAGACGGCGACCCCCAGCAATCTGCCACCCGATGGGCGAGCAGAGTAAAGGATTTTCCATTTCCCATCGAATCTGTCCGCAGTTCAAATGATTTCCCTGGAGTAGTCAGGAGAGGGAACAATCCGGACTTTCTTATAGTCGACACCCCTCCAGGTGGTTTAGCTTTCATAACCGAAAGCGCCGAGGCTGCCGATTTAGTCCTTCTTCCAACTGGTGTTTCCCCGATGGATATTGATCGAACGCAGGTCACACTTTCTTGGCTAATAGAAATGGGGATACCAACAGCAGTTGTTCTGTCGAATGTCGACAGAAGGGAAAAACTTCTAGATGAAGTCCATGCCGAACTGGAGGGTGATGAAACTGCAGCGCTTGCTGAAACAGTCATCCCAACGAGGGCGGCTACACGTCGCGCTTTCGGAACAAAGCCCAGTAGTACGAAGGTTTGGGATTCTTTGGCTCGAGAAGTAGTCGCAGCATTTGAGGATTAAGGGGTAGGCAATGGCAATTCCAAAGGCTAAAAATAAGGCGCGGGAAGAATCGTCTGGAAATAAGTCGGAGGTCTCGCCTTCAACAAAGATGTTCGCCCAAGCTAACGATAAAGCGACACGCCTTCAGTTGTACGTCCGCGATCGGCAATTGATTAAAGAGCTCAAACTCGCCGCAGTGGAAGAAGAGAAGAGTATCTCCCAACTTTTTGAAGAGTGGGCAACACGATGGCTCGAGGAAAGAAGCTAACTATCTGGTGTATATACCTACATACACATATGCGGATATAGGTATATACACATATGCGCTCTAGTGCTTTTACCTCGCTGTTTCTAGAGCTCTGGGCCTTGTTCTTCTTCAAGGTCGTCAGCAGGTGCTTGTTCGTCAGTGGTATCGCTGTCGCTGGTAACGCTTTGTTGCTCGCCACCTAGGCCGAGGCTAGCGAGGAAGTCGAGGCCTGCTTGTGCGCCCTGGTGCAGATCGCCGGCGTCTTCGTCCTGGGTGTTGTCGGTGTTGTCGGCTTCTGGGGTGGTCTCAGGTGCTGATGGTTCTTCTTCCACCTCGTTGTAGGAGGTGTCTGGCTCGTCATAGTCAGTGGTGTCGTGCTCGTAGGCGGCGGCGATGGTGTCTGCCATCATGTCGCGGATGGTGTCTTGGGCGGATTCGTCTATGCCGAGGCGGCGTAGTTCGTAGGTGCGTTGTGCGGCCAGGAGGTTTACTTCATCGGCGATATAGCCTGCATGGTCGGCAACATCGTTCGGGATTTCTTCTTCGCGCAAGCGGGTAGCGATGTCGGCGCGGTCGGCCCAGTCCATTTTCTCGCGGCGGATAGTATCGAGGCGTTGTTGCAGCCTATCGGTGTGTTCGCTGTCGTACTGTTGGGCTGCGTGGAGGCGCTTGTCCCATTCTTCGTGGTCCTCGGCGCGGTAGCAGATTTCCTCCCACAATCGTGCCTCCGGAAGGTTAGCGCCGGTGTCTTCAATGGCCTGCTGCGCTAGGCTGCGGCGCTGTTGCGCCTGTTCAAGACGCTTGTGCGCATGGTCTATGCGCTGTTGGTAGGTGCCATAGCCTGCCGCGTCGTGGTCATAAGCCCGCTCGGCTACCGGGCGGGTGTAATCATCAGCCAGTAGGCGTTGGTGCTCAATGTCTGCCAGGGCAGCTTCTTCTTCACGCAAGGCGGAACTGTGGTCTGCCATGGCCTGCTCATAGGCGCGAATACGCGCAGCATCAAGACGCACCTGCTGGAAGTTAGCCTTTACCTCGTTAAGGGCTGCGTCTTTGTCTTCGTAGAGGCGAGTAGTAATACTTGCTTCCTGCCAAGTGAGCGATTCCACCTTGGAACGAGCAAAGCGTGCGTGCTCTGCCAGCACAGTTTGGTTGAGCTGGTTAAGGTTTCCTTCCTTTCCAGTAAGGCGAGCAGTTTCCGCGCGATCGTAAGGGTTGTGGGTGCGAAGCCACGTATCGAGTTCTATATCTGCATGCCTGGATACAGGTGGTAGTTGGTTGCGTTTGCCCGTATCAAGCTGGCGAAGCTGTTCATCTAGGCGGTAGCGGATAAGGCGTGCCGGATCGTGGGCGTTGTCAATATCGCGGGTCGCCGCGTCCATGACGGTGCGCGGGTCAATGCCCGCGTCAATGAGTTTTGCCCAGCCGTGGCGGATAGGTTCTGTGCCGTCATCGCTGGTTTCAATCTTTTGAGCAAGGTCACCGGGCAGGGTGTCGATCCAGTCGGGTAGGTAAGCGTCGATGAAGTCGTTGGTGGCCTCATCTTTGCCCATAAGCCATAGGCTCATCATGCGATCGGGTGAGGTCTGCTCGTCTACGACGTCGGCTATGACCTCGCGTGCAGCCTTTGGGCTGTTATCGCGCGAGATTGCCTTATTAAAGACGTCCCTGACACTGGGGGCTTGGCGTATTCCTTGGTAGTGGTAGTGGCCTTCTTCGGCCAGTTCATCTAGCTGGTGTTCGGTAACAGCATAGATGTGGTTGGCGATTTTGCCGCGTGTAAGTGCCACATACAGCCCTGCTCTATCCACGTGGTGGTCGATTACCGCGCGGGTGCAGTCCACGGTGCTGCCCTGGGCGCGGTGGACAGTAGCGGCATAGCCTAGCTGCACATTGTCGTGGACGTAGTCTGCTGGCAGGCACAGGGTCTCACCGGTTGCTGTGTTGCGGGCGGTGATACTGCCGTTGTCGGCAATGGCGGTGACTGTCATAAGGGTGCCGTTGTTGATACGGGTACTCGTAGCAGTCTCATCGTCGTAGAACGTCTGGTTTTTGCGCGCCAGAATCGTATCGCCAACACCGGCTTGTTCACCTCTAGAAAGCTGAGCTTCCACGGTGGTGTCAACCTCACCGTGGGCGATGTAGTGGGCGCGGATTGTCTCGTTGAGTTCTGCCACATCGCGGTTGGTAGCAGCAATGAGAAGGCTGGTTTTACCGCTAGAAATATCAGCCAGGTAGTCTGCTGCGGCTTTACCTAGCATGTCGCTGCGTGCGCCACCATTGACCCAACCACGCTCTGTATAGAAGTCGAAAGTAGACGAATCTCCGTCACGCAAACGCAAGCTGGTGGCGGATTGTTCACGGTCTCCGCCGAAGCGCACGACTTCGGAGAGTTGATTATCCGTGCGGTCTGCGGCGTTGACCATTGCGCCGAATAGTCCGCCGTTTTCTACCGCGCCGAGCTGTTTATGGTCACCGATAAAGCGCACGACTGCGCCTGCTTCCTCGGCAATGTCTAACAGCGAGCCGATGTTAGGGGTCGAGGCCATGCCGGCCTCGTCGACGATGATCATATCGCCCGCGTTAATAGAAACCGGAAGGTCTTTAAGACTATGGCCGGGCTTTGTTGGGTGGTTTCCACGCCAGGTGTAGGTGAGTTTGTCGATGGTAAAAGCATCAAAACCTAAGTCTTTCGACAACACCTCTGCCGCCTGGGCAGACGGGGCCAGACCAATCACGTTGCGGCCTTCATTGGCCCACACGTTGGCAACCAGACGCATAGATGCAGTCTTGCCAGTACCTGCCGGGCCTACGCCGGTAGCGGCGAGTGTGCCGCAGGTAAGGAGGTAGCGGGCCATGGATTCCTGCCCTGCGTTAAGGCGGAACCCAGCCTCTGCTTCGTGTTCATCCAGTGCTTTATCAATCGCTGCAGATGGTGCGAATGCGGCCACCGGTTCGTTGAGTGCGCCCAGTGCTTTGTCTTCGGTATCGAGGATGTCCTGGGTGGTATAAAGCTCGCTATCAGCGCGGGCATCCCGGGCCTTTCCAGCCGAGTTCTTCAGGGCTTCGGGCAGTTCCAGGACGTCGAAATCATTCAAGGAAATGGCCTTATCGCGAACAATTGCTTCCACCACAGTGGCGTGGATAAGGTCGCGCTCGGAAAGAGAATCGAAGCGATAGCCTTGGAGTTTTCCACCCGCAGCAGTCGCTACATGCGAGGCGCGAAAGTAAGAACGACGTCTGACAACGGTGTCTAAAACCTCGTCGATAAGACCTGAAAGGTGGTCCTCGGAACGAAAGACTGGACGCTCATCACGTCCAGAATCTGCGGCAAGTTGGGCGATGGCAGCGAGTTCCTCTGCCCCAGTATCACGCGCGGAGACTTCCGCTTTCCAGCCTGCGCGAAGCTCTGCAAGGCTTTCTGGTTCACGCTTTGCATCACGGGTTTCCAAGATAGCTTGCTGCCACAACCGACCCACCTCAACCGAGTTAGGGGTTGCACCACGCGCGGCAACAAACTCTTCCACGAGTCGCTTATAGACCGGCTGTGCGCCGCGTCGACGCTTGGAAAAAGACTCCATCAGCGACTGCGAAATACCGTCAATCTCCCACGTAGGTTCCTTGTTGACCCCATGGTCGCAGGCGGTGAAAGTGTAGCCCATCTCGTTAGAAAGCAGGGTGTTCAAGATGGAATCATAGCGGTGCGAAATCGACTGATGATACTTCATCAAGGTGTACCCATCGATGGACAACCAGCGCCCATCTTCGGTCTGAACCTTGTTGGATACCAGCACGTGCGAGTGCAGATCCGGGTCTCCTGCGCGCGTATCGTAGTGCTTAAACTCCGACGCGACGAAGCCTTTCGTCTTGACTTGCTCACGCCCTTGCTTGCCAACTCGGGTAAACAAAGCGTTGTCTTCTGCCCACGCCATAGCTTCCTTTACGGCCTGGTGATGAAGCGCCTCAATACGCTGCGCGGTCTTCTCATCAGACAATGCCCACGCCACCGACACGGACTTAGCAGGCGAAAAAGTCAGGTCAAAACCCGACACAGACTGACGCACATTGTCCTTTAAACCATTGACCCAGTTGACGACTTCCCGGCCCGATTGCGGCTCGACTCCGTGTTCTTCAATGAAGAATTCTCGGCCAATATCCTGGACTAACTCGGCGCGTTCTTGCTTGCTCATCAACGTGCCCGTTGTCTGCCTATGGCGGCGCTCCGCGTCACGAAGTGCCACCAAAACCGGCACATCATTAGTGAAATTAGCGAAAGGACGCCCCAACTGTACGTCTTTGATTTTCTGACCTTCGGACATCTTCATATCCGCATCTGGGTGCAGACCTACGCCATACAACGCGGCCATTTGAGACTCGGTAACTTCCCCACCTTCGGTGACCGTTTCGGTGTTCAAACCGGCCAAACCAGAGCCTAACCAACGACCTGGCGGGGTGCCTTTCGCGTCGTAATACTTCGACAAACTTGGCGCATCTGTCGGCCCATCATTGGTAGCCACAGAGCGCAACAGGTACTCATAACCTGTTCCGCTATTGACTACGCGCAGGGTCATCATGCGCCCTAGTCTAGCAGCCAAAACCCGATTAACACTAAGAGTGAATATAGTGTGTTGTAAAAAGGGCGCTCGCGCCCACGGCTGCAGGTCTACAGCGCTGTCGAGAGACTGCAGGGATAGTCCACTGCTTGCTTCCGATTACGCCGAACTTCCCGCGTGGTGTTTGTGTCAGGAGCGGGGCGGTGTGTGCGCTGGCATTGTGGGTTTATGGTTACCGCAAGTAGAAGTTTGAAGAAGCGTCAGGAACTGCGTCAGCGTCTCGAAGAAGAACAGCGTAAGCTGCGCGACCGGAAGAAGAGCATCAACTCGTTGCTCAGCCTTATTGAGCAACGAGACAAGTTGAACGAAAAGATTGGTCAAGCCTCGCAGTCCATTATCGACCTAGGGGAACCTAAAGAACTCGTGCGCGAGCTCGTCGGTGTAAGCCAGCGCGATTTCAACGACATGCTCAAGACTGCTAAGGAGTCCTCCCCTAGTGCGGAGGACTCCTCTGGAGACGATGAGTCGCACGCTGGCAATGATGAGGGCCGGGACAACGACGAAGCCGCCAGCGCCACTAAGGACGCTGGCGGCGATGATGCCGATGACAATGGCGACCAGTAGTCAGTAGAGAGAAAGACAGTCTTCGACGTTAGCGGCTGCGGCTACTGTTGCTCGTTCAGGTCGTACTACTCACCGGGGTTGACGGGCGCGGCGTCATACGGGTTGGAGTATGGCGAGTCGTTGGTCTCGTCCGTAGCGCGCTCGTAGTGGTCAGCCATGGAGCAAACCATCACGCCGAGGAAGGTGAGGAAGAACCAGATGATTACCCAGGCGATTACTCCGCCTAACGCTCTGATGATTCCTGTTCCCAATCCTGCGCGTCGTATCTGGGCAATGAGCATCCAGACCAGCATGGCGATGAGTGCAGATGGGGACATGGTTGGTAGCCGATAAATGGCAGTGCGCCCACGGAAGCGTCCTTCCTCTCTGTGGCGCGCGCCGCTCATGATGCTGTTAAAGAGTTTGAGAAGACTCCACCAGTCTTACGTGTGGTAAACATTGTTTACACAGTGTCGATTAAACAATTCTATCGACAGTCCCAAGAGTGGCAGCAATGGTAAACAATGTTTACCATTGCTGCCAAGGAGAGGATACTGCATATGAAACAAGCACCCCACCCTTCCGGACGTGTGGTGTCTGTACGGATGCCAGATGAAATCATTGAACGACTCGACACTCTCTGCGATAGGACAGGACGTAGTCGAGGTTTCTACTTAAAAATGGCTATTACAGCCATGCTTCCCAAACTAGAAGAATTCCATTGGAATCAAGTGGCTGCAGACTTCGAAGAGAAGACAATCAACAACTTGTTTAACCAAATAATGCTCAACGGGCTAAAAGACGAGCCCGAAGAACAACAGTGACTCCACTAATACCTTAGGTTCCGAGCAAGCTTCATCAAAGCAAACGGCCAATAAGGCTTCTTGGCAACAGCCGCCACCATTACTAAATCTCCCAGTAAGTCACACTGATGTGATTTAATAGGCGGAGAAAATAAAAAGACGCGCCCCACACCCGTGGGGTGCGCAGCGCGAGCGGCACACACCCTCGGTTCAAGTCCAGGGCGCGCACATTCCTCAAAACATGAGGAAACCCCCGCATCATAGAGTTGGCGCTCTAGCGGGGGCCCAAAAAAGAAAACGACACCGACCGTGTCGGGTAAGACTTTACCACTTCCCCACGGACAGTGAGCAAAGCACAACACGGGCGGTGTCGATAATCCAAAAGGAGACCACGGCACCATGCAGCCCCCACACACCCCAGACGAGCGCCGCGCCAAGCTCGAAGCAGTCAAAGAACTAGCCCGCAGGCAAGAACACGACGCCGCACAAGAACTCCTCCAAGCCCAAGACGTCGGCTACACCTCCAAACTCTTCGTCCAAGCACTCTTCCCCTACCGCAAAGCAGAAAACAATGAGCGCGTCGTAGAAACTGCACAAGGGATAATCTCGGTCTACTCTCGCAGAGGTCTCCCCTACGGCAAGTATCCGCGCCTCATCATGGCCTACGTCATTACCCGAGCAGTAGAAAACGCTGGACGCCTCAAAGAAGGGAAAATCGACGAGCAGGAAGCGCGCCGCATCCCGCTCGGCCACTCGATGAACCATTTCCTCAAAGCAATCGGCGTTCTAGGCCGCGGAACTGGCGGAGCAACAGGCAACCTGAAAAACATTCGCGAACAAATCCTTCGTATCGCAGGTTCTACCATTACCGTCGAAAGCGATGACGGAGTGCACGCTCAAGGCAGCAACACCCAAATCTTGGACGGCTGGAACCTCTGGTTCGACCCCCGAGACCCCAACCAGGGAAGCTTCATTGAGTCAGAGCTAGCGCTAACCGAAAAGTTCTTCAAGCACATCGCAGAATCCCCCATCCCAATCGACCTCAACGTCCTACGAGAACTCACCAAACCCCGCTCAATGGACATCTACATCTGGCTGACTCTCAAGCAGTATTGGCTGGCGAAAAACAACCGCGACGCCTACACCTTCACGTGGGAAATGATGGCCGCAAACTTCGCCACCAAAAAACTCACCAAAGGTCAAGATTGGGTAAACTTCCGCACCGATGTCAAGAAAGCCATTCACGACATTTTGACTGTTTGGCCTAACGCCGGCATCACCGCCGACGCCAACGGAGTCATGGTCACCAAGACCGCCACCTCTATTCGACAGCGTCCACCAAAGCCCCAACTCGACTAATCCCCAGCAACCGTTAAGCGCCCCACTCGGGCGCTTTCTTTATGCCCAAATCAGACTGCGCATATTTACCAATACAGGTGCGCAT
>NZ_KV811706.1:0-346 GCF_001813175.1 Corynebacterium sp. HMSC069E04
TGATTTCCAAGGCTGATGGCAAGACTGTTCTGGGTGAGGGTGAGAAGACCTTTACTCCGGATGCTGCTAACGGTGAGGTTGTTGTTGAGATCATTGTTGATGAGTCTGTGACTAAGCCGGTTGAGGCTGCGGTTGCTTTCGAGGAGTTGACTTCGGTTGAGGTCAACAAGGATGGTAAGGAGACTCCGGATGCTGATTCGGAGAATCCGAATGACATCGCTGAGCACAAGGACATCAACGATAAGGATCAGACTGTGACCTCTGATGAGGGTGATGAGTCTGGTGAGCCGAAGATTTCGACGAATGCTGACTTTGCCAATGGTGCAACTGAGGTTGTTGCTGGTGC
>NZ_KV811707.1:0-1442 GCF_001813175.1 Corynebacterium sp. HMSC069E04
TTTTTCGGTGCAAGATGAGCTCGCGGCCTATCAGCTTGTTGGTGGGGTAATGGCCTACCAAGGCGTCGACGGGTAGCCGGCCTGAGAGGGTGTACGGCCACATTGGGACTGAGATACGGCCCAGACTCCTACGGGAGGCAGCAGTGGGGAATATTGCACAATGGGCGGAAGCCTGATGCAGCGACGCCGCGTGGGGGATGACGGCCTTCGGGTTGTAAACTCCTTTCGACAGGGACGAAGCGCAAGTGACGGTACCTGTATAAGAAGCACCGGCTAACTACGTGCCAGCAGCCGCGGTAATACGTAGGGTGCGAGCGTTGTCCGGAATTACTGGGCGTAAAGAGCTCGTAGGTGGTTTGTCGCGTCGTCTGTGAAATTCCGGGGCTTAACTTCGGGCGTGCAGGCGATACGGGCATAACTTGAGTGCTGTAGGGGAGACTGGAATTCCTGGTGTAGCGGTGAAATGCGCAGATATCAGGAGGAACACCGATGGCGAAGGCAGGTCTCTGGGCAGTTACTGACGCTGAGGAGCGAAAGCATGGGTAGCAAACAGGATTAGATACCCTGGTAGTCCATGCCGTAAACGGTGGGCGCTAGGTGTAGGGGGCTTCCACGTCTTCTGTGCCGTAGCTAACGCATTAAGCGCCCCGCCTGGGGAGTACGGCCGCAAGGCTAAAACTCAAAGGAATTGACGGGGGCCCGCACAAGCGGCGGAGCATGTGGATTAATTCGATGCAACGCGAAGAACCTTACCTGGGCTTGACATACACCAGATTGCTGCAGAGATGTAGTGTCCCTTGTGGTTGGTGTACAGGTGGTGCATGGTTGTCGTCAGCTCGTGTCGTGAGATGTTGGGTTAAGTCCCGCAACGAGCGCAACCCTTGTCTTATGTTGCCAGCATTTGGTTGGGGACTCATGAGAGACTGCCGGGGTTAACTCGGAGGAAGGTGGGGATGACGTCAAATCATCATGCCCCTTATGTCCAGGGCTTCACACATGCTACAATGGTCGGTACAACGCGCAGCGACACTGTGAGGTGGAGCGAATCGCTGAAAGCCGGCCTTAGTTCGGATTGGGGTCTGCAACTCGACCCCATGAAGTCGGAGTCGCTAGTAATCGCAGATCAGCAATGCTGCGGTGAATACGTTCCCGGGCCTTGTACACACCGCCCGTCACGTCATGAAAGTTGGTAACACCCGAAGCCAGTGGCCTAAACTTGTTAGGGAGCTGTCGAAGGTGGGATCGGCGATTGGGACGAAGTCGTAACAAGGTACCCGTACCGGAAGGTGCGGGTGGATCACCTCCTTTCTAAGGAGCTTTATTGTGGCACCAGTTGGTGTCTTTAAGCATGTGAGTGTTTTCATGTGCGTGGTGGTTGAGTGAACGATTGTTTTGCTGCCACCGTATTGTTAATCGGGTGGAGATACATCTTAACCAGAATG
>NZ_KV811708.1:0-269 GCF_001813175.1 Corynebacterium sp. HMSC069E04
AAGGCGAACTACAGCATCAAACGCATGGCACGACTATTAAAAGTATCTCGGTCTGGATACTACAAATGGGCCCATGTGCAGCAGAAACGACTATCCGGAAAGGATGATCGGGCAGCATTTTACGATGATGTTGACCGTAAGATTCATCAGATTTGGAAAGACTCCGATGAGGTTTATGGTGCTCCGCGGATCACCGCAGAGCTTGCCGAGCGCTACCACATTTCGCTTAACCGTAAGACTGTGGCGAAGCGGATGCGCATGATGGGCAT
>NZ_KV811709.1:0-242 GCF_001813175.1 Corynebacterium sp. HMSC069E04
AGAATTTCTCGGTCTACGGCGTCCGCAAAATGTGGCACGCGATGAACCGTGAAGGTTTTCATATCGGCCGCGACAAGACTGCACGACTGATGAAGCTAGCAGGTGTTTGCGGCCGCAGACGTGGACGAACCCCGTGACAACGATTAGCCCGAAGACACTGGATCAACGCCCAGACCTAGTGCAGCGAGACTTTCGTGCACAAGCACCAGGAAGGCTGTGGGTTGCCGACATTACCTACGTTC
>NZ_KV811710.1:0-1200 GCF_001813175.1 Corynebacterium sp. HMSC069E04
TCAAACGGAACAAAACCTGGGACACTTCAATCCCTAGGCTAAGAAGGGCATGCGTTGATCGTCCGGGACCTAAAAGTCTAGTCCTGCAAGTTGCTGCCCCCGTTAAAGCTAGGCTTACTATCCCGACTACTAATGAACGGAGTGACTTTCGCATGACCAATCCTTCTTCCTTGTCAAATGGTGAGCTGCAAGGCTTTTACGAAGACCTTTACGTTTATTGCTCTGAAAAAGACTCTTACCAGGTTGCCGAGCGTTTCAAGAAGGAACTCAAAGTTTCTTTTCCCGAAATTGACGATCTTCCTGATTTCACAGTTGATGAGTGCGATGAAGACGAGTATCAGCTTGCTGAAGAATTAGACCCTGGTAGTAATCAGGAAAATTTTCGTCCGTACATGATTACTCAGCATTTCTTCCTGGAAGTCTTAAACCTAAGTGACAAGGTAATTGACCCTATTAGTGATGCTGTTTTCGAAGCCGTTCAACGAGCTACAGAAGATGTCCCATACTTCAGTTTCATGGGTTTTCTCAAGGAGAATCACTCGGATGATGAGTAGAAGAACGTAGCATCTGGCTTTACTCTGATACGTAGCGGTGGACTGTTCCCACGGAGTACCCAGTTTGTTTTGCTATCGCCCTGATGCTTAGCCCACGAGCACGTAACTCTCGGACGCGGCGACGCTTCTCGTTAGCGCGTGCGAGGTAGTCTTCGCGTGATTCACTAGTCCATCGTTGAGCGGTTCTAACAGACGCGCCCATTTTCTCGGCAAGAGCGCGAGCTGTTTTCCGTTACGCGGATAGCGAGCATAAACCTCACTCATAGGGCACTTCTCCAGTTCTCTTGAGCAGCTTTACGCCTAACCGCTCCGCTTTTGCGGCCTCGTGCGCTTTGGATGGTGCTGAAGGTTGCTTCGTAGACGGCGGGGCCGTCTGCCCACATGCGGGATTTGGTGGTGATCCATCGGTGGATGGAGCGGGCGATTTGGTCGACTTCGCGTGTAGACAGTGCAGACTTGCAGGTGGCTGGTTTTGGTTGTGTGGGGTGCGGTGGACAGCACGCAGGGGGTCCGCTTTCAGGTCTGTACTTTTACAGACGTGGTAAGGCATGCTGGTAATGCTGCGAAAACGGAAAGGAGACCGTTAAAGCGGTTGTGCTTTAACGGTCTCTTTTGTTGTATTGAGTTGTCTATTTGTTGTTTGGTG
>NZ_KV811711.1:0-27723 GCF_001813175.1 Corynebacterium sp. HMSC069E04
CCTAGGAACAAAACTCGGGGCACTTCACCCAGGTTGAACCCGTGCACGGCGGCAATCACCGCAACGGGTCGTACACCAAGACCGTCAATTCTGGCTACGGCGCGGTGGAAGTGACCGTGCCCAGGGATCGTGCCGGCACGTTTACTCCGAAGATGGTGCCCAAGGGCGCACGTCGGCTCACAGAGCTCGACGACATGATCGTCTCGCTATACGCCGGTGGGATGACAGTGCGCGATATTCAGCATCACCTCGCGACCACGCTCGGGGTGGATATGAGCCCGGATACGATCAGCACCATTACCGATGCGGTGTTAGACGAGGTCATGATCTGGCAAAACCGCCAGCTCGACGAGTTTTACCCGGTGATCTTCCTCGACGCGCTACGCGTGAAAATCCGTGACGGTCACCGCGTGGTCAATAAGGCCTGCTACATGGCGGTTGGTGTCGACATGGACGGCATCAAGCACATCCTGGGATTGTGGATTGCCGATAATGAAGGCGCTGCATTCTGGGCATCGGTGTGCGCGGATCTGGCCAACCGTGGTGTCCAGGACGTGTTCATCGTGTGCTGCGACGGGCTCAAAGGCTTGCCGGAAGCTGTCGAGGCAACCTGGCCGAATTCCATGGTGCAAACCTGCATTGTGCACCTGATTCGGGCTTCGAACCGGTGGGTGTCGCATCAGGACCGCAAATCTGTCTCCCGTGCGCTACGTGAGGTCTACACGGCCGCCAACGAGGACACCGCACGTGCCAGCCTGGACGCGTTCCAGGCCAGTGAACTGGGCCAGAGATACCCGCAATCGGTCAAAGTCTGGCGCGACGCCTGGGACCGGTTCGTGCCGTTTTTACAGTTCCCGCCAGCGGCCCGCCGGGTGCTCTACACCACGAATTCGATCGAATCGCTCAACGCTGAACTGCGTAAAGCTACCCGTAACCGCGGGCAATTCCCGAACGACACCGCGGCGCTGAAAACGCTGTGGTTGATGATCTGCAACATCGAAGACAAGCGCGCTGCCCAGCGAGCGAAGAAAGCAAAGCGCGACATCGAATGCAACGGCTATGTTGAAGGGGCGAAAGCCACCGGGTGGAAACAAGCCATCAACCAACTAGCTGTGGCATACCCCGACCGATTCGCGGACTACTTGTAAACCAAGCCCCCGCACACAAACAATCGGACACTCTCCACTTTTCTTTACTTAACCCTCAAAAGCTGCATATTAGGTTATGCTAAGTTAATTCACGCTTGCTGCACTTGTGCCACCACTTTGGCCAACGCAGCCCATAAACCCGTTATTTCCGCATCATGAGACAAGGAGCGCGTGTTGTCTAGCAACCCGTTTGATGACGAACAGGGCAGCTTCTTCGCCCTTATCAACGACGAGGGACAGTACTCGTTGTGGCCTACGTTCGCCGCCGTGCCAGACGGATGGACCGTGGCTCTGGGAGACCCTTCCCGTGGCGTAGACGGCGGGGTATCGCGGGACGAGGCGATGGAGTTCATCGACCGCGAGTGGACCACCTTGCAACCGGCAGGAAAGTCTCACGCTTAAGTGAGTGCCGTACTTCCCACTGCTTCGCCTGGTGAGTCCGCTGCGGAGATTGGCCGCCTGCTCCGTCGCACCGCAACTCCAGCAATTAGTGCGGTGCTGTTCACTTTCGCCGGTGCCTTGCTCTCTCTGGCGCCCATTTATCTGCTGGCCAGCGTCATCGATGCGGTAGCCGCCGGTGACGGCAAGTCTGGCGTGCTGAAGGTGATTGTGTGGGCTGCCGTGGCGTGTGTTGGTACTGCCGTTGTCGCTGGCCTTGCGGAGGCGCTGACGGGTGTGACGATTGCCCAGGTAGTTGCGAAGTTGCGTGAGCGCGCCGTCGCCGCGGTGCTGAATCTGCCTTCCACCACGGTGGAGTCCCTGGGCCGGGGAGAGGTGCTGGGCCGAGTTGGTGCGGATGTCGCCGCGCTGGTGAGCAGTGCCCGCAAGTCGGTTCCATCGACCCTCAGCGCGCTGGTGATGGTCGTGGTGGCCAGCGCTGGAATAGCGGGGTTGGATTGGCGCCTCGCGTTGGCGGGGCTGTGCGGGATTCCGTTCTATGCGCTGGGGTTGCGATGGTATCTTCCTCGTTCTGCCCCTTTGTATCGACGCCAACGCGAATTAGAAGCCGGTGTCATCGGTTCCTTGCAAGGTTCTATGGAGGGCATTCGTTCGGTTCGTTCGCATCGGCTGGTGGATAGCCGCCAAGGTCTCACCAGGCGCTACGCGCAGGCTTCGCGGGACGAATCAATCGCTGCGTTTCGTGTGTTTTCCGGGCTGGTGGCGCGGGAGAACTTCGCGGAGTTCATGGGGTTGTCAGCCCTGTCTGTCGTAGGCTGGTTGCTCTTCCGCGAAGATGCGGTGACGGTGGGCGAGATCTCGGCAGCGTTGATTCTGTTCCACCGTCAGTTCGTGCCGATCGGCACGATTCTGTTCACCTTTGATGAACTGCAGCGCAGCGGGGCGGCCTTGGGGCGCATCGTGGGACTCATTCGCTGCGCGGGTGCGGATACGCCACAGCCGATTGATGACTACTCCTCGCATCGGCAGAGTCCAGCTGTAGAGGTCAAGGGCCTGAATTATCGGTACGAGGATGGCCCAGAGATCTTGCATGACTTGGCGTTCCACATCCCTGCGGGGTGCACGGTATGCGTGGTCGGCGGATCGGGAGCTGGCAAGTCCACGGTTGCGGAAATTGTCTCTGGAACCCTCGAGATGGCAGAGCCGGGTGTGATCACCGTTGGGGGGTGCGACGTGGTGGGAATGAGTGCGCAAGAAAGAAGCTCGATCTTTTGCGTTGCCTCCCAGGAAAACTACGTCTTCGCGATGAGTTTGCGCGATAATCTCCTGCTGGCAGCCGAAGGTGCCAGCGACGCAGAAATATGGGATGCGCTGCGCCGAACCGGTGCGGAAGATTGGTGCACATCCTTGTCCCATGGCGACAAGCAGGGCTTAGACACAATGCTGGGCGAAGGGGGCCTGCACGTAGATGCGGTGGCGGCACAGCGTCTGGCGCTGGCCAGGGTGGCATTGTCTCGGGCTGGCGTCGTCATTCTTGACGAATCAACGGCCGAAGATGACGGTGACCTCGAGGAAACACAGCAATCACACGAGGCCTTTTCGATGTCCTTGGAGGACGCTGCCCGCGCGGCGATCCGCGGACGGACGGCGATGGTGATTGCGCACCGGCTCAGCCAAGCAACCTCCGCCGATAGCGTGGTGGTGATGGAGCGCGGGCGCGTGGTGGAAACAGGTACGCACGAGGAGCTGGCAGCAAGAAACGGAACATATGCCGATATGTGGACCGCCTGGAATGAGCAGGGGAGGCAGGCGCGTGTCTGACAACAAGGTGGTGACGCTGCGCGGGCTGGTCAGAAAAAATTCTCGCGCGATGGCTCTGAGTGGCTTGTTGCTGAGCATCTACCACGTGGCAGAAGCCATGATTGCGGTGTTACTGGGATGGTTGGCGCACAGTCTTATCGCTAGCGAGAATGTGTGGCACCTGGTGGGTGGAATCGCAGCCTTAGGCGCTACGCTGGCGACGGTGTCTGTGAGCTGGCAGACAGGGTTCCGGATACTGCAGGCTACGTCGGCTCGGAACGTATGTGAATTGCGGGCAGGCATCACCTCGCAGGTGGTGAGCCATGGTGGGCATTCCGACGATGCGGACAGTCTGCCTCGCCAGGAATTGCCCACGGTGGTGGGTGAAGACGTGGTGCAGGCGGTAGACATCATCGAAGTGGTCCCGGTGGGGATCAGTGCGCTGGTGGGAGCCATTTTCTGCACGATTGTTCTGGCGCTGATTGATCTGCCACTGGGAGTGGTGGTGTTGGTGCTCAGCGCGGTGGTGTTGATAGTCCTGCACCGGCTGTCTCAGATCATTGAACGCCGCGCGGAGCGGCAACAAACTCTGCTCGCGCGAGTGACCGCGCGCATGACCGACATTCTGCAGGGGCTGCCGGTGATCTCGGGAGTGGCTGGCGCGCATCCGGCCTACCGTGGATATGCGCGTAAATCTGAAGAGGCGTGTGCGGATGCTCGGAAGCTCGCGTGGGTCAGCGGAGGTTATGAAGCCGTGGCGATGGGCAGCAATGTGCTGTTGCTGAGTGCGGTGGGCCTGTACGCGGGCTATCGAACCATTTCCGGCGATGTGACGTTGGGGGAGTTGGTCACCGTGGTGGCGCTGTCACAATTTATCGCGGAGCCGATGCGGCAGTGCAGCAGAATGCCGCGCTTCATTGGATTGGCGAGGGCTTCCGTTCGGAGGCTGCAGCGCGTGGCGGAAGCTCAGCGGCTGCGTGAGGGGCAGGGCGTGCCATCTGCTCAGATTGGCACGCCTGCCATTTCCATGCGCGGTGGAGACGGTGAGGCCGAAGGAGACGGCGAGGTCGAGGGATCAGAGCAGGCTTCCGTGGCGTTCGCAGAGGGGCGACTGACGGTGGTGCACTGTTCAGCCGCATGGGCAGATGCTCTGGTGGATGCGTTGGTCGCGGGGGAGTCGATGGAGCTTGGCTCCCTGACTAGGCCACAAACTCAACAACTGTGGATCCGGGGGCGCGATATTTGCGAGATCTCGGTAGACGATGTGCGTTCCGCTGTGCTTGCCGAGCCTCGGAAGCCGGCATTGTTTGGGGACACAGTGGGGCAGGCGGTGCTGCGGAGCTCTGGAGAGGGCAGGGCGGAGGATGCAGTAGACATTCTTAACGCCTTAGGGCTCGATGAACTGGCGCCGGGGGCGGCTCATTCAGCCGGGGTATTGGATCACGAGCTGACCGAAGGTGCGCGCAATCTTTCCGGTGGTCAGCGGCAGCGGCTGGGATTGGCACGAGCGCTACTGGCTGAGCCGGAGATGTTGGTGATGGTTGATCCGGTCTCGTCAGTGGATTCAATGACGGGCATGAAAGTGGCGCGTGCGGTGAGAGATATTCGCCGCGGGCGTACCACGGTGGTCCTGTGTGTGGGGAGGGCCTTCCAGTCGGTAGCCGAGGACGTAGTTGATGTGAAGCCTCTAGCTGGGAGTTTGCGGACGCGGGGTGAGCAATTCCCGCTAGGGGGTTGTTGAGCAATAGAAGATAGGTTAGCCTACCCTTTGCATTGCCTACCCTAAGAAGTTGGTTGGCGCATCCTACAGAGAGGTCATAGTGACCATCATCGATCGTCAAGCTCAGACATCCGCAGAGCGCAGTACCCACGAAAATTCCGTCCGCGACATCGTCGGGATCGGCATCGGCCCCGGAAACCTCGGGCTCGCGGTAGCTATCGAAGAGCAAGCTCCAGAACTCGATGCACTCTTTGTGGAAGCCCGCCCGGAATTCAACTGGCACCCAGGCATGCTCCTCGAAGGATCCAACATGCAGATCAGCTTCCTTAAAGACCTGGTTACGGTGCGCAATCCGCAGAGCCGCTTCAGCTTCATCAACTACTTGCATCACAGCGACCGCTTGATTGATTTCATTAACCGCCAAACCTTCACCCCGGAACGCGTGGAATTCGCCGATTACCTCCGATGGATCGCGGATCACATCACCGTGGACACGCAGTACAACACCACCGTGACGTCCATCGAGACGCTTCCGGAACTGGCCGCAGACGGAGCTCGTTTGTGGTGCACGTCCGCAGGAAGTTAGGAAGCGGTGAGTCCGAAGGGCAGCGAGCTCAGCAGTCGGAGTCCATTCGCTGCCGCAACGTGGTGGTTGCCCGCGGGCTGGAAGCCAAGATGCCTGCGTGGGCAGAGGACAGCTCCTTGGACACCTCGCGCATCTTCCACAACATCGATTTGCTCCCGCGCACCAAGAAGCTGCTGAACAGTGGGTGGGATATCCGCCGAGCTTTGGTGATCGGCGCGGGCCAGTCCGCAGCCGAGGCCATCCGGTACTTCCACGATTGCCCGCATATCGATACCGTCACGGGCAGCTTGAACAGCTACGGCTTCATCCCCGCCGATGACAGCCCCTTCGCCAATCGGGTGTTCGACCCGGAGGCCGTTGATGACTTCTTCCATGCGCCCGATGCGATCCGCAACGAGCTGTTGATCCGCCACCGGTACACCAATTACGCCTGCGTGGAATCTGAGCTCCTCGATGAGCTCCACGACCGTCAGTATCGGGAAAGCGTCACCGGGCGTCAGCGGCTCGATATTCGCCGGACCACGGAGGTGCTCGGTGCGCGTAATTGTTCCGACGGCAGCGTCGACGTGGACATTCGCCACCGAGTAACCGGAGACGTGGTGACAGAAAACTTTGACGTGGTGGTGTGCGCCACGGGCTTCCGATCTCGCGGTCTTGCGGGGATTCACGCTGATAGTCACGGCAGTGAAGAATTCACCGTCACTAGGGATTACGGCGCCGTGCTCAATGGCGAGCGCGTGCCAGGACTCTTCGTGCAGGGAGCAACTGAGGCCACGCATGGACTCGGTTCCACGTTGCTCTCCAACATCGCGACCCGCTCCGGGGAACTGGTGGAGGCCATCACGGGTCAGCAACGCACGCATCGTGCGCCGGCGGATGAAGATCTCCGCTCCGAGCAACATCGGGATTCTTCGCACCTGATCGCAGGCTGATTTTCCCGAGCCGTGCTCCGCTTGAGGTTGGCTGACACCTAGCCCGACGTCCGCCATCCGCGTCTGATTCCCTGTTTCCCCATCAACCGAAAGGCTCTTTGTGCCCACCCGATCGTCTGCTCACACTCCGTTTTCCTCTGGCGATACGCTTGCTTCTCGAGATGGCGGCGCCGTCATCGGTCATGGCCGCAGTGAACAGGATCGGATCGCCCAGCAGCGCATATGGAATGACACGGATCAGGATCGCGATCGCCCGGACCTGATTAGCCTGCTCCTGCAGCATGCGCAGGAGACCCCGGATGCGCTCGCAGTGGTGGATGACCGGCACAGACTGACCTATGCGCAGCTCGTCGCCCATGCAACTGCTGTAGCGCGAAATTTGCGGGAACACGGTATTGACGCTGGTCAGAGTGTGGGAATCTCCCTGCCGCGCAGCGCGGAGATGGTGGTGGGTATCGTCGCCACGTTGCTCGCCGGTGGCAGTTTTGTCCCGCTAGACCCCTCGTGGCCGCAGGCGCGCCGGGAATCCGTCACCCACGATGCCAGCCTGAGCTTCGTACTCACGCCGGACAACTGCGCGCTCACCGAAGACGCGCTATTCGACCTCGATGCCACCCGCGAGCTGTTCACCCCGCCGTCCACGGACAGCGTTGCGTACGTCATCTTTACCTCTGGCAGCACCGGCCGCCCAAAGGGCGCAATGATCCGCCACGGTGCGATCGTGGAGCGCTTGCTCTGGCAGCGCGATCAGATCCTGTTCTTCGGCCGCGATGATGCCTCCCTGTTCAAGGCACCGCTGGCCTTTGATATCTCCATCAATGAGATCTTCCTGCCGCTGGTTTGCGGGGGCCGCGTGGTGGTGGCCGCGCCGGGCGTGGAGCAAGACCCCCAACGCTTGGCCCGCCTCATCCATCGCGAGGGCGTGACGTTTGCGTATCTGGTTTCGAGTGTTCTCGACGTCATGCTCAAACAGGCCGAAGGCACGAATCTATTAGACAGCTTGCGGCATGTCTGGTGTGGCGGAGAGATGCTCACCCAGGCGCTGTTCCGTCGCTTTCGCCAGCAGCTGGCCATCCCGCTGTACCACGGGTACGGGCCAGCGGAAGCTACCATCGGTGTCTCCCACGTCATCTACCGTGACGACGAGGATCGCCTCAACACGAGCATCGGTGTGGCCAATCCCAACTGTCGGCTCTATGTGCTCGATGAGCACCTGCGGGTGGTTCCAGACCAAGAAATTGGTGAACTCTATGTGGCCGGATTCCTGCTGGCCAAGGGGTATATCAATGCCCCAGGACTCACGGCCAGCCGCTTTGTTGCGGATGTGTTTGCGTCGGACGGAACCCGGATGTACCGCACGGGAGACCTGGTGCGCCGGCACAACGACGGCTCGCTGGAATTCGTGGGGCGGGCCGATAATCAGGTGAAAATCCGTGGCATGCGTCTGGAGTTGGAGGACGTGGAATCTGCGCTGGTGGGACACCCAGATGTGGAGGCGGCGAGCGTGATTGCTCGGGAGGGGCGACTGCTGGGCTACGTGACGGTGACTGCGGGCCTCGTGGGTGCTGCGATCCGTAGTTGGTGTGCCGAGGTACTGCCCGAATACATGGTGCCCGCGATTATCACCGTCATGGATGAGTTGCCGCGGACGGCCAACGGAAAAGTGGATCGGAAGGCACTGCCGGAACCTGATTGGAGCTCGCTCACTGATGCCCCGGCCGATGCTGAACGTGACGGGGAAACCGTTGCTCTGCTCGCGGAGGCAATGGCTGAAGCATTGGGGGTTAGCGCGGTGGGTGCGGAGACGGACTTCTTCGATATCGGTGGCGATAGCCTGCGGGCCATCACCCTGGTCTCGGCTCTGGGACGGCGCGGGGTGGAGGTGAGTGTGGGAGATATTTTCTCTGCGCGCACTCCACAGCAACTGGCTCGGTGCGCCGAAGAGCGCGGAACCTTCGTGCAGGATCCAGACGATGAACCAACCGGTGAGGTGCAGTCGCTGCCGATTCTGCGCTGGTTCGATTCCATTACTGATCACGTGGACGGCTTCATTCAGTCCGTGGAGTTTTCAGTTCCAGAAGATGTGGATGCGCAGCTGGCCGGGCGAATGGTGGCTGACGTGCTGCAGGCGCACCCTGCACTGCGGGCCCGTGTGCAGCGGAATCCCTTGCGGCTGGAACTCCCGGAGGGTCCTGGCGAAGAAGCGGTGGCGATCCACCCCACCACGGACATCGCTGCGCTTTCTGAACTGCTGGATCCGGCAGTCGGAGTGGTGGTAGCGGCTGGGCTGGTGCCCGGAAGATTGCGCCTGGTGGTGCATCACCTGGTGGTCGATGGCGTGTCATGGAACATTATCGGCGAGGACCTCGCCGCGGCGTATCGCGGGGAACAGCTCGCGCCGGAGCGGACGTCCCTGCGCCGATGGACGCAGCTGCTGCAACAGGCCGTTGATACTGGCGAATTCGCGGAGGATGCCAATAGTTCCCTGCCTCCATTGCCGAGTGCGGATGAACCTCTGCGGGACCCGCAGGTGCCAGCGCTTGCTGATAGTCCCGAGAAAGCGCCCACAGTCCGTGAGGAGCGCAGCGTGGTACATGAGGCATCAGTGCAGATCACGGACGAATTACTGGGTGCGGTGCCCCACGCTTTCCGCACGGGGGCGAATTCCGTATTGCTTACGGCATTGAGCGTGGCGTTGGCGCGTTGGCGTCGAAACAAACAAACATGGACCCTGGTGGAGATGGAGGGGCACGGCCGCGAAACCCGATTCGTACCCGGGCCACAGGGCAGGGAAGCGGACCTCTCACGCACCGTGGGCTGGTTCACCTGCCTATATCCCATGCTGATCGACCCCACCCGGGCGGCAGTGCAGGAGGCTTCCGCGGCGACCGAGGGCCACATCGCGCCGCTAGCGCTGGCACTCAATGCAGTGAAAGACCAGCTCGCGGCCATCCCCGGCAACGGCGTTCCTTACCAGGCCCACACCTGGTTGCATCAGTCCGCGAAGACCCCTCCGCAGGCACAGGTGCTGTTCAACTACTTGGGGCGCGTATCCGCAGGAGCACAAGATTTCGCTCCCGCGGGTTCCACCGGCCAACTCGGCGAGCAACGCGACCCGGACCAGCCGTTGGTCCGCGAGCTGGAGTTCAACGCGATCGCCGAAGACACCGGCGAGGGATACGTCCTGCGCACCACGATCTCCTGGGCGCGCGGCAGGATCTCCCCCGAACGGATCGACGAATTGGTCGCGCACTGGGATGTGGCATTGCGCGAGGTGGCAGCGCTTGCCGATCACGGCGTGTTGTCCGTGGGCGACGTTGCCCCCGCAACCGTGAACTCTGCGGACCTGGCACGAATCACTGCACAGAGCTCCGCGGAGCTGCAGGACGTGCTGCCGCTGACCCCGCTGCAGCACGGCATGTACTTCCACTCGCTATTCGAGGAATCGGCCAGTTCGTATGTGGAGCAACAGGTCTTGCGGGTGGAATGCAGCGAACCGTTTGACCGGGAGCGATTCGCTCGCGCTGCGCGTAATTTGATCCGACGCCACCCCGCACTGAGCACCCGCCCTTGGGAAACTGACGGTGGCGATGTGGTTGCCGTGATTGATCCGGGGATTGCCGAGCATCTGCGGGTGGACTTTCGGGAGGTGACGGTGCCTGCTGAGTTGGCTGAGGCTGGATTGGAGGGTTGGCTCGCGCAGCGTGCGGAGGAGATTGCCGCTGACGACATCTCGCGGGGAATCTCCTTGCAGCCGCCCGGTGATGCCGCGCCCGAGCCGCTCATGCGATGGACCGTTGTGCTCCCGACCAGTGTCGATGGTGCGGTGTGTGGCCAGGACATCGCCGTGATCCAGACGGTGCATCACCTGATCGCCGACGGATGGTCCGTGCCCATCATGCTGCGGGATCTCCTGGAGATCTACCGGGATGACGATGCCCGGATCCCGCGCTACGACCCGGACGCCGGAATGGCCGGCAGCGTGCGATGGGTGGCGCGCAGAGACGCGGAAGCCGATATGTCCGTCTGGCGCGAGGAAATGCGCGAGGTACGCCCCACGGTGCTGTGCCCTAATCCTTCGAGTTCGCTCGAGCGCCGGGAGTTGCTGGTAGACGATCCGCGGACTGTTGGCTTGTCTGAGCGTGCTCGGGCAGCGGGTGTGGGCCTGCCGGATGTGGTGCACGCGGCGTGGGGGCTGGTCCTTCGCACCTTGGTGGGCTGCGAACCTGGGGCTGACGTGGTGTTTGCCACTTCCGTTTCCGGCCGCGACATTCCCGTTCCTGGCGTGGCCGATGCCGTGGGCATGCAGCTCAACACCATCCCGGTGGTCGCGCCGGGGCAATCTGATCCCACCCTGCCGGTGACCAGCATGCTGCACGCCATGGTCCATCACAACAATCAGGTCCGCGATGTGCAGCACGTCAGCCTGGCTGATATTGCCCGCGACCTGGGAACCAACGCCAGCGAACTGCTGGATACGTTGATGGTGGTGGAGGTGCCGCTATCTCCACAGGACGTGGGCTGCCCCGGCTCGCCACTACAGGTTGCTGACGTGCGCAACAATGGCGCGCCGCACTTTCCCCTGTCCGTCGTGGTCAACCCTTCCGCTGAGCACCCACTGCGCCTGATCTACGATCCGCAGCGAATCACCGAGGTACGTGCCGAAAGGATCGCGCAGATGCTCGCGGTGAGTGTGGATTCTTTGCTGTCTGAATCCGGTGCGGTGGCGACCGTGGGTGAGGTTGCAGAGGCGTTGGGTGCGGTATCTGGTGTGGACACGCTTCCTTCTTTGTGGCGACGCAGCTTCGAACATTTCCGCGACCGGCCCGCCCTGACCAGCATCGGAGAAGACGGTGCTGCGGAGCATTGGACCTACGAAGAACTAGACGACGCCGCTCAGCGTATACGCGCTGTGCTGGACCGGAAGGTTGCCATCCACACCCCGAGAGTAGCCCTGCTCATGGAGCGCGATGCGTGGCAGGTTGCGGCCATTCTGGCGACCACGATGTCCGCCGGCACCTACGTTCCCGTGGATCCGTTGTCCCCGCAAGCGCGGGTGGAATTGATCCTGGAGGATTGCCAGCCCGATGCCGTGCTGGTGTCTCCCAGCGCGGAAAAAATGGTCTCTGAGCTGGTAGATTGTCCCGTCCTCGTGGTCAGTGAACAGACGATGAGCGGGGAAGCGAAGCCGCCTGCGGGCCGGTCGGCAAGCGTGGCCCGTGCCAATGACATCGCCTACGTGATCTACACCTCCGGCTCCACAGGGCGGCCGAAGGGCGTGGCCGTCACACACGCCAACGTGACCGCGATGCTGGGCAATGCTCGCAGCCACGTGGAGTTTTCGCAGGAGGACGTGTGGTCGATCAGCCACAGCTTCGCCTTTGACTTTTCGGTGTGGGAGATGTGGGCAGCGCTGAGCTCCGGCGGGCGTGCCGTGGTGATGCCGTATGCGCTGATGCGCTCGCCCGAGGATGCCGCAGAGGTGTTGCGTGCCGAAGCCATCACGGTGCTGAGCCAGACCCCAACCGCCTTTG
Organism: Corynebacterium sp. HMSC069E04; assembly: GCF_001813175.1. Lineage (NCBI taxonomy): Bacteria > Bacillati > Actinomycetota > Actinomycetes > Mycobacteriales > Corynebacteriaceae > Corynebacterium > Corynebacterium sp. HMSC069E04. The sequence continues at coordinate 12,120 of NZ_KV811711.1, forward strand.
CCGCGTTGGAGCCGCACCTCGGGCAGGACTCTGCGGTGCGCACGGTGATCTTCGGCGGCGAGGCCTTGGAGGCCCGCGCAGAGGCTGCCTACTGCAGTGCTCATCCGAATGTTCGGTTTATCAACATGTATGGCATCACGGAGACGACAGTGCACGTCACAGCACACGAATGCTCCGAGAATGCAGGGGAGGCCCGCAGCCCGATCGGCCGCCCGATGGACGGGTTGCGTACCTATGTTCTGGACGCGCAATTACAGCCGGTGCAGCCTGGAGAGACCGGCATGATGTACGTTGCCGGGCCGCAGGTCACCGCGGGTTATTGGGGGCTTGCTTCTACCACGGCCTCCCGCTTCGTGGCCGATCCTTTCGTTGGCGGCGGCGCGCGGATGTACTGCAGCAATGACATGGCAAAGGTGCTGAACAACGGTCATCTGGATTACGTGGGCCGCGCCGATAGGCAGGTGCAGCTGCGCGGTTATCGCGTGGAGCTGGGGGAGATCGAGAGCGCGCTGGAGAAGGTCAGCGGTGTGCGGGAGGCCACCGTGGTGGTCGTCGATCTGCCCGAAGGCCAGGTGCCAGGTGCGTTGTTGATTACGGATTCTCGTGCCGACGCAAAGGCGATCACCTCCCGAGCTGCCGCAGCGGCCCGAGACGCGCTCCCTGCCTACATGGTTCCGCAGCTATTCGCGGTGAGTACGCAGGTGCCGCAGACCATCAATGGCAAGCGGGATGAGCGCGCGATCCTGGACTTTCTGGGTGAGATTCCTGCTGCTCAGGAGGCTTCGGGCACCTCGGATCTGGTGGAGGCGATCTCGCAGGCAATTGCTGATGCACTTCGCTTGGACCGCGCCGAGGTGGAGCCGGACTCGGACTTCTTCCGCTTAGGTGGAGACAGTATTCTTGCCATCCGCGTTACTCACGCGCTGGCGCGCGCTGATCTCAACGTGACTCCGCGGGACTTCTTCTTGGGCCGCACGCCACGCAAGATTGCCGAGCGGGTCACGCCGCAGGCCACCCAGCAGAAAATCCAGGAAACAAGGCAGAGCCAGGAAGAAGCCCTGCCCAAGGACGGGCACCAGGAGATCTCGGGGGCTTTCCCCATCCCGGCGATGCTGCGCAGGCAGATGGAAAGAGGCATGAGCGACCGCTTTGTGCAGGCGCGCCGCTTGGATCTGGGGCCAGTCGCTGTGGAGGACTTGGAACAGGCCCTGCAGCAGGTAGCGCAGGCACATCCGATGCTTCGTACGCGCGTGGACACCAGTTCTGCGTTCGCGCACTTTGTTGGTGCCGAGGGAGACGGCCCTATGGTTGTGCGGGCTTTGGACGTGGATGCATTGATCGATCACATCGATATTGCTGCTGGTCGTAGCGTGGTGCTCGGGTGTGTGGATGGGTACGTCAAGGCCGTTGCTCATCACGCGGTGATCGATAGCGCCAGTTGGATGATTCTGGAAGACGATCTGCGCGATGCGCTCGCAGGGCGCAGGATTCTCTCCGGGCAGGCGAGCTACAAGGATCTTTGCCTGCAAGAACTGCACGATGCTCACACCGCAGCAGCTCAGGATGCCCTGCACTGGAGTGAACTGGCTACGCTGCCACGGCCCGTCGAGGACTCGAACCAGTGGAGTACGGATCATGTGAGCACGCTCGAAGTGAACATTGACGGACAGACCGCGCAGGTCCTGCAGAGCGTTGCACCCGACGTGATGGGTGTGGACGTTCAGGACCTCGTGGCAGGACTGGTGACCGTCGCGGTGGCTCGAACAATGGGCACGGACGCGCGGAGCTGGGCCGTGGACGTAGAAGGCCACGGACGTCCGGCTGATCATTCCTATGGTCGAACCCTCGGATGGTTTACCACCATCGCGCCGGTGGAAATCCCGTTGGCTGATCCAGCGGATGCAGCACGTGCCGCAGCGGAAATGCGCGCGCTCCACGAGGACGGCACAGCCCCGGACCGCCGCACTTATCAGGCACTGCGATACACACACCCGCAAGGGCAGCGAACCCTGGCCCATGGGGCACAGATCCTGGTCAACTACCTCGGACGGGGAGAGACTGGCGCTGTCCTCCACGCGCCGGGCGATGCCGCCTGCCAGTGGACGGATTACCTGGTGGAGGCCGATGTATGGTCTAGCGAGCGGGCCGTAAGCATGGAGCTGTCCGTGGTGAATGCGGTGATTTCCGCCGAGCGTTTGCGCAGCGCCATCGGCGAGGTTGCTCGCGAGTTGCAGGAGCACGTCAGCCGCGAGCAATCCTCAGGACGCCGCGCTCCGCTGAGCGTGCTGCAGCGCGGAATCTGGTTCCAGTCACAGGTGGCAGCACCGGGTGCCTACGTTGCACAGACTGCGTTGACGTTTGACCGGAGACTGGATGCCGAGGCCGTGGTGGAAGCCTTCCGGGACACAGTGACCGTGCATCCAGCCATGGGCGCGGAGTTCCACACCGATGCTTCCGGCCAACCCGTGCAGAACTTGCCGTGGAGTGGACAGGGCATTGACCTCCCCGTCGAGACCACCGAAGGGGATCTCGAGGCGATCATGCACGCTGATCGCAGCGCGGGCATCGATCTCGCATCCGTGCCGCTGGCGAAGGCAACCATCGTCACCGGCCGAAGTGACGGACAGCCTGGCGACACGCTGCTTCTTACCTACCACCTGGTTCTGGTCGATGGTTGGTCGCGTGCAGTGATGCTGCAAACCTTCCTCGAGAGGCTGACGTTGAGGTCCGGCCAGGCCCGCACGCAGGGTGCGGGAGAGTTGGTTCCTCGCGGTTGTTCTATTGCTGACGCCCTGCTCGAGTCCGTTGACACTCGCAAAGAGCAGGCAGATAGCGACTATTGGGTACATCGCCTAGAGACGTTGTCTCAGCCCACGCTCGTTGCCCCGCAGGCCGCGGATATCTCTTCAGAGCACGCTGGTAGCGAGTTGCCTCGCCAGGTGTTTGCCGAGGTCAGCGAGCAGCTGACCGGCGCACTGCAGGAAAAGATCCGGGCGCAGGCCGTGACGTTGACCTCCGTGGTCAACGCAGCCGTGGCCGTGGCCTTGGGTGCTGTCACAGGGGATTCGGATGTGGTGTTTGGTCAGTCTGTCAGTGGCCGCGATGCCTTGAGCGACCCCGCCATGTCTGATGTGGTGGGAGTGCTGCTCAACACAGTGCCAGTGCGAGTGACAGCTCGGCCCGGCCAGAGCATAGAAGAACTGGTCCAGGATGTTTATCGCCAGCGCATCGAGGATATGGACCACGATTCCGCGGACCTCGGCGCCATCCAGCGGCAGCTGGGGGTAGGCACGCTGTTCGATTCCATGGTGGTGGTGCAGAACTTCCTCGATCCGCAGGCAGCAGCGGAACTTCGGGAACGCCACGGGGTTGTGGAGGAGCGCGCGGAAGATTCCACGCACTTCCCTCTGACCTGGGTATTCACTCCGGGGCCGAAGCTGGGCATCAAGCTGGAATTCCGCCACGACGTGGTGGACGAGTCCCTCGCACATTCCGTGCTCAAGGCCGCGACCGAAGTCCTGACCGCGTTTGTGGACACACCAGAGGTCCCGCTCGCTCAGCTGGCCCAGTTGGCGCCAGCCCGAGCGGAGGATTCTTCCCCGCAAAGCACGACGGAGCAGATGGCTTCCTGGCAGAAGGCCGAAGGCATTGACCGCACCATTGCGGATGAGCTCAAGGACACCGCCCAGCGCTTCCCAGATCGCATCGCGCTAGCGGATGACGCACAGCAGTGGACGTTCGGTGAGCTGATTGCTCGCTGTTCCGACATTGCGGAAAAGATCAAGAATTGCGGCGTGACCAGCGGCGATACTGTCGCCATTGCGGTGGAGCGCTCCGCGCATTCGGTGGTGGCTCTGCTGGGAGCCCTGTGGGCAGGGGTGCGCTACGCGCCGCTTGATCTGACGCACCCCGATGGGCGGCTCCGGGTCCTCGTGGAGGACAGCCAGCCCGCAGCCGCGCTGGTGGACTCGAGTTCTCGGGAGCGCATGGAGCGGATCGGTGCGCTTCCTTGCGTCGACGTCACCACTGCCGATTCCCACGCCACCACCCACACGCCTGCGGCGGTGCCCGGGGACGATGCCTACCTGATGTACACCTCCGGATCGACCGGCAAGCCCAAGGGCGTGGTGATCAAGCATCGCGGGCTGCACAACATGCTGGACAATCACCGGCGCAAGATCTTCGCCCCAGCTGCTGCCGATGGGCGGACGTTGCGGATCGCGCATGCCATCAGCTTCGCCTTCGATATGTCGTGGGAAGAGCTGTTTTGGCTGGTGGAAGGCCACGAGGTGCGGATCTTCTCCGAGGATTTGCGACGCGATGCTGCGGCCATGGTTGAGGCCATTCGCGCGCATCAGGTGGATGTCATCAACGTCACCCCGACCGTTGCCGAGCAGCTGCTCGCGGAGGGGATGCTGGAATCCGGCGCGCATCGCCCGCGGCTGGTGCTCTTGGGCGGCGAGGCTGTCTCGCACGGCGTGTGGGAGACCTTGCGAAAGGCCGATGACGTGCGCGGATACAACCTCTATGGACCCACCGAGTACACCATCAACGCCCTGGGTGCTGGCACGGATGAGAGCGCCACGCCCGTGATCGGAATGCCGGTGGATCGCACGGCGGCGTTCGTTTTGGACCCGTGGTTGCGCCCCGTTCCTACAGGAGCGCCGGGTGAGCTCTACCTCGCGGGCAGCGGCTTAGCGCAGGAGTATCATGGGCTCGCGGCGCGCACCGCCAGCTCCATGGTCGCCTGCCCGTGGGGCGCCCCGGGTGAGCGGATGTATCGCACGGGAGACATCGTCCGCGTGCGTGCGGATGGCATGTTCGAGTACCTCGGACGCAGCGACGATCAGGTGAAAATTCGTGGTCACCGCGTGGATCCCGGCGACGTCTCGGCCGCCGTGTCCCGCGGCGTTGATCCCCGCATCCTCCACTGCGTGACCGTTCCTGTTCGTATATCCGACGCCACACTCCTGGCCTGTCACCTCGTGGCCCCACAACTGCGCGATGCGGACCAGGGGGAGCGGCAGAGTTTCCTGACTGGCGTGCGTAATGCATTGCGCGAGGAACTGCCCAGCTACATGATCCCGGATCGATGGTCGATCGTGGATGAGTTGCCGGTGACGTCGAATGGAAAGACCGACCTTGCTGCACTGGGTGAGGGAGAAAGGATCACGGAGAAGGGCCGCGAACCGGCGAACGAAACCGAGGAGATCACGGCGGAGCTGTTTGCCGAATCGCTAGATATTGAGCCCGAGGACGTGCCGGTGGATGCTGATTACTTTGACATGGGTGGGCACTCCATGGCGGTCATCAAGCTCTGCGCACTGCTGCGTGGAGAGCTGGGAGTGGAGGTTGGCGTGCGCGAATTCTACGGTCTGCGGACAGTCGAGCGCGTGGCGGAGTTTGTGGAGGCGCGCTCGTAGATTCAGCCCAGCAATTCGGCGAGTGCCGGGATGATCCCGTGGCGCCACATCGCAGGGTCGTGGCCACCGGGCGTGCGGTGATTGGTGGTGGGAAAGCCGCGGCGTGTCAGGGCATCGGCCACTGCATCCACGTGTCGTTGCATGGGCGGCTCTTCTGCACCGCACGTCAGTACGATGCGTGCCAGACCGGAGCCACTGTGAGCCGTAGGATTTTCGAGTGAGGGGCCAGTGAGCTGTGCGGCAATGTCGCCTCCTGCGGGCCCGTCCGAGAGCGTGTCCGCGAGCTCTGCAGAACGGTCAGCGGACCACCAGACGGCAGGGGACTGGGCGATGGCTCCTTTGATTGCAGGCGTGGTTTCGGTGGAAGCCGTAAGAGCTGCGCGCAGGGCGGAGAGACCGCCGAAGCTTTGCCCCGCCAGGACTATGTGGCTGCTGTTGATGATCGGCGGTAGCTCGGTGGCCAGTGCGCTGGCGAATGTTTGGGAGGTGTACTCCTCGCTGCGGTCTTTGGCTGCCGGCAGGAAGACGCGGTTGATCTGGGGGATAAGCCCTGCCGTGACTGCCCGGTCCAGTGCGCCCGTGAGGTCATGCAGATGGATCCAGTCATCGCCATCCAAAAACACCACGGTGGTATCCGCACCGCGGTCATCGAGGCGCGCGGTGCAGCGCCTGCCGAATACCTTCCGGTCGATGGACAGGCGTGCGCCGGGCAAGTCCGCGATGACTTCTGGGGAGCGAGGCGGCCAGAGTGTCTGGTCCACAGAATCGCCGCTCAATAGGCTCGCCTGTGGGCCTGCGCCGTGTGCGTTATGTGGATCGGGATATTTCAGCTCGCCGGATTGAAAGCTATAGGTCACTGCTGAGTGCGCCGGGATGCGCACATCGACGGTGGACATCGATTCGGTGAGCTCGACGTTCGAGCGGTAGGGGTCCGGGAAAACGAGGGCTTCCGCATCCGCGGGCACCGAGATTCGGTGAAGGGTGGTCACGTCCGGGGAGTCTGGCATGAAAATTGCGCCACTTTCATCATTGACTACATAGGTAAACCTAAGCTAACATCCCCTGCATGCGAGTTGCTGTTTTCGGCTATCAGTCGTGGGGACACCGGACGTTGTCTGCGGTCATCAATGCTGGTCATGAAGTAGTTTTGGTAGTTACGCACCCTGCCAGCGATCACCCTTATGAGCAAATGTGGGCAGACTCCGTTGAGGAGCTCGCCAGCGAACATGAGCTCCAGGTGTGTGTCACTGAGCGCGTGGGTCAAGACGTCATTGAGGCGTTGCGCGATGCTGCACCAGACATCATCGTGGCCAACAATTGGCGAACCTGGCTTCCTCCCGAGGTTTTCAGCCTGGCCAAGCACGGCGCATTGAATGTCCACGATGGTCTCCTGCCCGAGTACGCCGGATTTTCGCCCATCCTGTGGGCGCTGTTGAACCGGGAAACTCACGTGGGCGTCACTGTGCACGAGATGGATGAAGTGCTGGACGGCGGACCCATCGTTGCCCAGCGCGCGATCCCCGTGGGTCCGCAGGACACCACCACGGATCTCGTGGCCAAGACCATCGACCTCATCGAGCCCCTCGTGGAACGCGCATTGAGTGACGTCGCCCAAGGCACCGCCACTGCGCAACCTCAAGATCCCACCCGCGCTACGTACTTCCACAAGCGCGGCGAGCAGGAATCTCGCATAGATTTCACCCAACCTGCGGAAGATATCGCCTTGCTGGTCAGGGCGCAGTCCGACCCGTACCCCAATGCTTACTTTGAATTCCGAGGCCAGCGCGTCCGCGTGCTTTCCGCGCACGTCTCGCAGGGCCGCTTCGGCGGAACCCCCGGCCGAGTCACCATCCCTCACGAGGGAGGAATCGCGGTGGTCTGTGGATCGCCCCGTGCCAACGTGCCGGCGCCGGCGATTGTTCTGGATCGTGTTCGTCTCGACGACAACTCGGAACTGACCGCCACCGAATTCTTTGGACATAGGGCTGGATATATCCAACCAAAGGTTTGACCTTTCCCTTTTGTGTACGGGCCACGCCTCGCGCGGAAATCCGTCACCAGTAACAACGGAGAAAAATGACACTCAAGAAGATTCTCGTTAGCACCGCTGCTGTGCTGACCTTGGGCGCGGCACTGACCGCTTGCTCGACTGATGACCAGTCCGGAAATTCCGGGGACTCCCAGGCAGTCAACGCCGAGCAGGGCGCATTCCCCACCACCATCGAGCACCGCTACGGCTCCACCGAAATCAAGGAAGCCCCGCAGCGCGTGGTCTCCTTGGGCTACACGGATCAGGACGCACTGCTGGCGCTGGGAGTTACTCCTGTCTCCGTGAAGTACTGGGACGGAATGACCCCGGATGGTCAGGCTGCGGGCAACTGGTCCAATGACAAGATCGAGGGCGACACTCCTCGGATCGACAAGGACACAGAAGTCAACGCGGAAGCCATCGCCAAGGACAATCCAGACCTCATCGTGGCTGTGTACTCGGACATCGATGAAGACACGTACAAGAAGCTGTCTGAGATCGCCCCTGTCGTCGTACAAAAGGGCGAATACGAAGAACTACAGCAACCATGGGACGTGACCACGGAAGAGATCGGGCAGGCCGTGGGCAAGCCTGAAGAGGCAAAGCGCCAGGTGGAGCAGGTCAAGGAGAAGTTCGCAGAGCTCAAGGGCCGCCACCCAGAATGGGCCGAAAAGGAACTCGGCGTGGCCACTGTCTCCGACGAGAGCCTGGCTGTCTTTGCCGAGGGCGATCCGCGTAGCCGCTTCTTCACCGAGCTGGGATTCAAGATCAACCCGGCCTACGCGGGCATCACCAAGGACAAGTTCTACGGTGAGGTCTCCAAGGAAAACGCAGACCAGATCAACTCTGACGTGCTGGTGTGGGATCAACTGTCTTACTCTCCGAAGCAGAGCAAGGCTTCTGTGACCGAGGATCCGATCGTGGGCAAGCTGCCCGCCGTGAAGGACGGACACAGTGTCTACCTGGAAGGCGACCTGGAAAAGGCCTTCGGATGGCAGACCGTGCTGAGCCTGAACTACCTGCTGGACAAGATCGAGCAGCCGTTGGCAGACGCCACGAAGTAGTCTGAATCAACCGCCGAACCGCCCCGCATGAACGTGCTGGGGCGGTTTTGCTGTTGCTGGCTAGGGGACGGGCACTCACGGGGATAACGGATGCACGCTAGGGGCGAGCCTTGCCGACGAACCAATAAGGGCACCACAGGATGTTGTCCTTGTTGAGCTGCCAAGTCTTGATGGCGTGGGAGCGCACCACCTTGCAGAAATCCCCCTCCCCGGCGACCCACACATAGTCCACGTCTGGGTGGGGCTTGTGCTGTCGATTGCGCGAGGACTCAACGTCAATGTTGGCGAGATGCTCGGCGATGGCCTGCGCATAACCGTCAGAAGGTGCGGAGATCCGGGTGAGGCTGCTTAGACGGTTGCGCCAATCTTCCAGGTGGGGCTCTGAATCGGAATCGGTACTGGTGACCGCGATGACGTGCGTGGAAGCGAGCTGTTCGGGATAGAGCGTGGCGAGGTACTCTAGGATCGCGCGCATGGAAGGCAGGGAGGTGGGATCTGCCACCAGTAGTTGTGTGCGGTGCTCGCGATGCCACAGGCCTTGGCAAGTCCACAAGCCAGCAGGGTCGCCCGGCTGTGCGGACAAACACCACGAGAGCCCTGGGCCGGAGGTGGAGTGGACATCTTCCGCAGACACCCCGTGCGTAGCGACGTCAAACGCCAGCAAGCCGCGGGCTTTGTCGAGGTGGCGCACGGTGTACCACCGCAGGTTGGGCCGCACTTCGGGAGGCATTGCTGCCACGGCAGCCCGTATGTTCAGGCCCTCGATGGGTGTGGCGGCGAAGTCCTCCGGAGAACTAAAGGGCTGATTCGGTGGCGGCATCAGTAGACCGAAAACTCATCCGGACCCGGGAAGGACATCTAACGATGAGCGAAAACTACACTCCACGCCTCAAGTCCGAGTACCGTGCAGAAATCCGCGAGAAGCTGAACTCTGAGTTCAACTACGACAACGTCATGCAGATCCCAGGCGTCACCAAGGTGGTCGTCAACATGGGTGTCGGCGACGCTGCTCGCGATTCCAAGCTGATCAATGGTGCGATCGAAGATCTCACCCTGATCACCGGTCAGAAGCCACAGATCCGCGTTGCGAAGAAGGCTATCGCTAACTTCAAGCTCCGCGAAGGCATGCCCATCGGCGCTCGCGTTACCCTGCGCGGCGACCGCAAGTGGGAGTTCCTGGACCGTCTGCTGACCGTCGCGCTGCCACGTATTCGTGACTTCCGCGGCCTGTCTGACCAGCAGTTCGACGGCCACGGTAACTACACCTTCGGCCTGAACGAGCAGTCCATGTTCTACGAAATCGACGTAGACAAGATTGACCGTCCACGCGGTATGAACATCACCGTGGTCACCACTGCGACCAACGATGATGAGGGACGCGCCCTGCTCCGCGAGCTGGGCTTCCCATTCAAGTCCAAGCAGAACTCCGGCGAGTAATTCCCGCTTCTGTTTGAACGCCGGGCCTCTCGGCGACTTGGCTTAGAAAACCCGCACACTTCTTTGTTGAAGTTGGTGCGGGTTTTTCTGTGCAATGCCTGCGTTTCATGCTGACTATCTATGAACCAGGCGCAATCGGGCACGCCTGCCTGTATTCCGGTCAGAAACCGGGGTAAGAATAGACCAGTTGTTTTCTAGAAGGGATTCCCTGTGCACTTAAGCGACCTCATGGACGCCACCACCCTGCTCCAGAACTTTGGCGGCTGGGCGCTCGGCGGCATTGCGCTGATTATCTTTATTGAATCCGGCGTGCTCTTCCCGTTCCTCCCCGGCGATTCCATGCTGGTCACCGCGGCAATCTTGCGCGATCAGCTGGGCTTGAACGTTCCGATTCTGGTGGGCGTGGCCATCGTCGCGGCGTTCTTGGGCGACCAGGTAGGTTTCTGGCTCGGCCACCGCTTTGGCCGCAAGTTGTTTAAGCCCGACGCCAAGATCCTCATAACCGAGCACCTCGAACAAGCCGAGGCTTTCTTCCTGAAGTACGGGCCGTTGGCTCTGGTACTGGGGCGCTTCATCCCGATCGTGCGTACCTACATTCCCGTGGCCGCTGGTACCGCGGAGATGCCGTACAAGAAGTTCGTGGGATGGAACGTCACGGGTGCAGTGCTGTGGATTGTCAGCATGGTCGGCATTGGCGTGCTGCTGGGGGATATCCCGGGCATTGCGGATCGCATCGACATGATCGCCATCGTCATCGTGCTGGTGTCTGTGACTCCGGTGGTGATTTCCGCGATGATCAACTGGCGGAAGTCCAAGAAGACTCCCGCCCAGGAGCTGATGGAGGACTAAGCCCTGATCGTCACTTGGGGACGATCAGCGGACCGCCGGTGACAGGATCCTCGATGACTAGCGCGTTGAGGGCAAACGCCTCGAGCAGTAGCTCTGGGGTAATGACCTCGCTGGGACGCCCGGTGGCGAGGACCTGTCCATCCTTCATCACCACGAGATTATCGCTGTAGCGTACAGCCAAGTTGAGATCGTGCAGCACCATCACCACAGTCCGATCCAGCTCTCGGCGTAGACGCTGCACCAGCTCCAAAATCTCTACCGACGTGGCCAGATCCAGGTAGGTGGTGGGCTCGTCCAGGAACAGGATGTCCGTGTTCTGCGCAAGAACCATGGAGATCCACACACGCTGCCGCTGCCCTCCGGACAGAGAATCCAGGGTGCGCTCCGCCAGCCCCATCGAGCCAGTCATTTCCAGCGCCTTGTGCACCTCGGCTTCGTCCGTGGACGACCACTGACGGATCCACGATTGGTGTGGGTGCCGACCGCGCGAGACGAGATCAGCCACGTTGAGTCCCTCCGGGGCGGTAGGGGTTTGTGGCAGCACGCTGATGGTCCGTGCGAGGTCCTTGCGCCTGATGGATGAGATATCGGCGCCGTCTAACAGCACTTCGCCCTCATTCGCCGGAAGGAGACGAGACATGGCTCGCAACAACGTGGATTTGCCGCAGCCATTGGGGCCGATGATTGTGGTGATCTGCCCGCGAGGAAAGTCCACGTCCAAGCCTTCGATGACCGTCCGGTCGCCGTAGCCCACGGCGAGGCCGCGTGCGCTCATGCTGTGCTTCTGAGTCATGTGTCCTTCTTTGTTCGCGGCACTGCTAACTTCCAGGGTGGGATCTTTTCTCATGCCGTGGTTGACCTATTCCGTTGGACCAGCAAATAAATAAGGAACGCACCGCCGATTGCCGAGGTGAGAATGCCCACCGGCAGCTCTACGGGCAGAAGAGTTTGGGTGCTGATATCTGCCAGCAGGAGTAGCGCAGCGCCGGTCAGCGCAGAGGCCAGAAGCGGTGGTGCAGAGCAGTTGCACAAGCGCAGCGCCACCTGTGGGGCCACGAAGGCGACGAACCCGATGGGGCCAGCGGCCGAGACCGCCACTGCTGCCAAAGCCACGGCAGCGGCGAGCAGAAGCACCTGCACACCCTGGACGTTTTGTCCCAAAGCCCGTGCAGTATCCGAGCCCAGCAAGGTGGCTAAAAGTTGGTGACCAATCCAGGCCAGCAGCGGTGTAAACACCAACACAACGATGGCGATGGGCCACATCTTGGACCAGTCCGCAGTGCTCAGGGAGCCAGTAAGCCAGAACTGCGCGGCCGCGGCATCGCGCAACTCCGTGCGGATCATCAGGAAGTTGATATACGAGGTCAACAGAGCAGAGATGATGATGCCGAACAGCACTAGCCGGAAGGAATCAGTCGATCTCCTCCACGCCAGAGCCCACATCACCGTTGCGGTGACAGCCGCACCAAGCACCGCGGCCAAGGGAATGCCGATGCTGCTGAGCCAGCCGAGGAAACCACCAGCGCCACCACCCAGAGTGATGACGGTGACCGCGGCCGCGGACGCGCCCGTAGTGAAGCCCAAGATATCCGGGCTGGCCAGCGCATTGCGAGTCACGGACTGAGTGAGGGCTCCGGATAATCCCAGCGCACAGCCCACCAGAATGGCCGTCAGCGCACGAGGCATGCGCCAATCCAAAACCACCAGACGCTCAATGCGGGTGCCCTGGCCGGTGAACAGCACCTCCAGCACACGAGCCGGGGACACAGGATAGTCACCCAGGCCGATGGAGACCGCCGCTAGCAAGACGATCGCCACGAGCAGCAATAGAGACACCGTCAACGCGCGAGGGCGCCAGACCACAGAAAATGAGCCCACGCGGAATGGCGGGCGCCCAGGGATAGTGGAAGAGGTAGGGCGGGCAAGGAGGGAACTCATTAAATGGCCACCACCCGGCGTCGATAAATAAGGGCGATGAAGAACGGCGCGCCCACGAACGCGAGGATGATGCCTACTTGCAACTCGCCCGGACGAGCGATCAGACGGCCCACCACGTCTGCGAACAGCATCATCACCGCACCCGTCAGGGCAGAGTAAGGGAGGATCCAGCGGTAATCAGGGCCCGTGATGGCGCGCACGAGGTGCGGGACCACCAGGCCGATGAAGGTGATGGGGCCGGCGGCAGCTGTCGCGGCACCGGCCAGCAGTGCGATCAGAGCCATGCCAATCAGGCGGGCGCGCTGGGTGTTGATGCCCAGTCCGGAGGCGATGTCATCGCCCAGATTCAGGAGGTTTAGCTGCGGTGCCGTGATGAACGCCAGCAGGAGGCCCACCAGGATAAACGGCAGCACGCCGTAGAACACGGTGAGATCCCGGCCCGCGATGGAGCCGACGGTCCAGAAGCGCATGCGATCCAGATTGGCATCGTCAGTGAGGATAAAACCGCTGATGATGGCGCTGAGGACCGCGGACAAAGCCGCGCCGCCGAGGACCAGCGTCATTGGATTGGCCTGTCCTCCTCCTATGGACGCCAAACTAAACACCAACGCAGTAGCAGCGATGGCCCCACCGAACGCCCACATGCTGGTAGCCCACACGGGCGTCACACCCAGCAAGGAGAAGCTGGCAACCACGGCCAGGGACGCACCGTAGTTGATGCCGAGAATGCCCGTGTCCGCGAGAGGGTTGCGCGTGTGCCCTTGGATCAATGCACCGGAGGCGCCAAGGGCAGCACCGGCGACTAGGCCCAACAGGGTGCGGGGAATGCGGAGCTCGACGATCACGCGCTGATCCACATTCAGCCCCTCCGCGTGGCCGAACGCCGTGCCGAGATCGCGGAACACGGCGGACACTTCTCCAAAAGGGATCTGCCGTGATCCAAACACGATGCTGGCAACGATGCTGGCGAGCAATAGGAGGAAAAGGACGCCGAGGCCGACGAGGCGACGCGGGATTTTACCTGATGGAGCGCTGGCAGAAGCGTCCGCAGTAGCGTCCGCGCGAGACCCCAGGTGTGATTGAGAAGGGGATTGCGCATGCGGGGTAGAGATAGCCATGCATCCCTCCTTGACGCGTGAAAGTCCATGATCTTAACGTGAGCAAGCTTATATGAACAAGGTAAGCCTAATCAAAGTCCTACAAGGAGGGATTGTGGAGCTGTGCAGGTGAGTGTGTGAGTCATGGATATGGCTGGCGGGATCGGCTCTGAGTGGCGCCGACCCTACACCTCAGCTCCAAGCTTGTGAGCAGGGATTTGGACATGTTTTAGCTGGTTGCTAGGCTGGTCAGGTCTTGCCGTAGGTAGGTACCCCCATGTTCTTTTTTCGACGCCATCGCGTCAAAATCCCGGGAATGCCACATGACCTGCGGAAAGAGTCTCCCGCTACAAGGGAGAAAAACTGTACATCCACTTTGTTGTAGGCCCCCTGCCCATAGCGGCCGCGGACACATCTTGGTAGCGAGCGCCCCAAGCTATTGGGCTTGGAAGTGCGTTAGTCGCCAGCGAGTCGCGGTGCACGCGAAAAGGGTGGGAACGGGAACCGCAACGAGAAAGGGACCTGACCCCTGTTAGGTAGACACCTGATATCCAGCCCTGTTGGGTTGGGAAGAAAGGTAATCTACCACCATGCCTAGGTACTCCGAACAGTTCAAACGTGATGCTGTGGCCCTCTACGAAAACAATGAGGACCTTTCACTTCACGCGGCTTCAGCAGAGCTTGGAGTCAATCGTTCCTCACTTTATTCCTGGCTTAAGCAGTACGGCACCGGCAAGCGTGCCCGCACGAAGACCATGCGCGACAAGGCACAGGCGACGACTGATTCTGAACGAATCCGTCAGCTAGAAAAAGAAGTCTCGAAGCTGCGCGAAGAACGCGATATCCTGCGTAAGGCCGCGAAATATTTTGCCGAAGAGACACGCTGGTAATCCGCTTCCAGTTTGTCTATGACCATCGAACCGAATACTCGGTCAAGCGGATGTGCCACGTGTTAAAGCTCAATCGCTCCTCGTTTTATAAATGGGTCAATACCCGCGAAAAACGCAGGTTAAAGATGTGTTCGGATGCTCTTATTGGTGCACGAATCAAGAGCATCTTCGATGATGAGCACGGGCTTTATGGTGCTAAACGCATCGCTGCAAGCCTTAAAGCCGATACGGACTTTCCTCCGATCAATCACAAGAAGGTCGCACGCATTATGAAATCCATGGGGCTGAAAGGCTTTACTAAGCAACGTCGATGTGTCACTACCAGGCGCAAGCCTGGTCATCGAGTCATGCCAGATTTAGTAGGCCGCAAAATCACCGCTGATAAGCCGAACCAGGTGTATGTAGGCGATATCACCTACCTGCCGTGTAAGGGCGGCAAGAACATGTACCTTGCCACAGTCATCGACGTCTACTCGCGCAAACTTGTCGGTCATGCGCTCGCCGATCACATGCGGGTATCGCTGGTTATCGAAGCTTTGTCCCATGCCAGCAAGGTTCGCGGAAGCCTTAAAGGGGGAATTTTCCATTCTGATCATGGCAGTGTGTACACCTCACAGGCTTTTAGGGACCACTGCGCCCAGCTTGGTGTGCGCCAATCCATGGGCGCGGTGGGTACAAGTGCTGATAATGCCCTGGCAGAGTCCTTTAATGCCGCCTTAAGGCGTGAAGTGCTACGTGATCGAAAAGTCTTTGACAATCCCATCATCTGCCGCCAAGAAGTCTTCCGATGGTGCATGCGCTACAACACCCGCAGACGGCACTCCTGGTGCAACCTTCTAGCCCCCGATGACTTCGAAGCACTCACATCAGCTACACT
>NZ_KV811712.1:0-11210 GCF_001813175.1 Corynebacterium sp. HMSC069E04
CATAGCTAACCCCCGACGTGTCTACTTTCCGGGGGTCAGGCCCGTTTTCTTTTTCAGCATGGCCATGACCAGGGAAGACACACATCTTCTACAAGCAGGGGAGCAACTTCTAGCCAGCAGAGCTGTCTCCAAGAACGGATTGAATATCCGATCCACAAGGAGGCACTCATGTACCACTACACGCACGAAGACCTGGAGCTGCTCTACCTGATGAGCGACGGCATAGACGGCGAGGACGCTGATCCTGGTGCAACCCAAGAGCTACGCGACCTGGAAGCAGAAGGGCAAGTACTGCCCTGGGCCGTGCTGTAACAGCACTTTTCTCAGCAGCAGCAAAGCCGCTGCTCAAACACACAATTGAAAGACAATTCACACTCACTCAAAAGGAGAAATCATCATGTCTAACCCATTCAACTCCGGCACCATTGTTGGCAACACCGCTCGCGAGCCGAAGATCTTTGAGCACGCAAACGGCGGCGCTACCGTGAAGCTCAACGTCTACGCGCGTAATACGTTCAAGAACAAGAACACCGGCAAGGTGGAGTCTGAGATCGTGGAACTCACCGGCTACGTGCAGGACGCTAAGAACCTCGGTGTCTTCGGCTGCATCGGCGCTGGTGACCGGGTCGCGGTCAGCTACTCGCTCAAGACGGACAACTACACCGATAAGGATGGCGTGAAGCACTACCCGCTGATCGCACGCATCGATACGGTGCAGCTCATCGACTCGAAGAAAGAGTCTGCAGCCCGCGCTGCACGCCGTGAGAACGGCGCTGGCACCGCCGCCAACGACACTGAAGAAGTGCCGTTCTAACCACAACACCCCGCAGGGATTCCCTGCGGGGTTATTTTTTCAGTACAAACCGCGCATGACGCCGTTGCCGTCCGGTAGGGGATCGCTACCGCGCCTGCTCTGGGGCACCGTCATTTCACAGCGCAATACACGCACCACGACACGCGCTGTTTTACCGTGCAACAAACACGCCATTTCGCTGCGCATTGCACTGACACATCTACACGCCGCTGGATCAATCACTTCACTGCACCCTGTAGTGGCGCGCCACTTCATTGGCACATTTACTGCGCAGTTAAATTACATGTCATTTCATTAGCACGTTTATTGACTACTTAAATGACGCTGTAACTCTGCATCACATTCTGCAGGCACTTTCGCTGCACTCTCTACGTACTCATCTACTGTCCACTTAACGGCACTGTAGCCACGTACCTCTACTACACAATCAACAGCACAACAAACACGCCACTACACGCGCTATTTCACAGCACTACAGGATTACCGCTACACAAAACAACCGCTCTAATTCTTCGATTTTCGCTGAATTAGAGCGGTTTTAGCGCTGTCTCTGGGCACTGACCCCGGCGACACCCGGCTAGGCCGCTACAGGGCCGTACAAGGCGTGTGGCGAGCTGCTACAGCTCCATGCCACCATCGCGGTCGCGCTGTTGCTGCTGGCGGCGCTTGTTGGTTCGTTCCTGAGCACGGCGGCGTGCGGCGGTCCGTTCCTGCTGGATACGCTGCTCAACAGCAACCCGATACCGCTGCTTCATCTCAGGGTCGTTATCGAGTTCGACATGCAGGAAGACCCGGTCTACGTGGGAAATCTCTTGCAGAGACTGCGTTGCCTCCTCGATAATGATGGCGGCTTCCTCTTCTGCAGCTGCGCGGCGCGCTTCGAGGCTTTCGGTGAATGCGCGTTTCTCCGTGTCAAAGGCTTCACGCTCACTGTCCAGGGCTGCACGTTCGTTGGCCAGCTGTTCACGCTCACGCGTGGCCTCGCTGCGGATGGCCACAGCATCACGTTGTGCTTCGCTACGAGTGCTCTCAGCGTCTCGTGTGGCCTCGCTACGGGTCTTTTCTGCGTCTCGCTCGGCTTCCTTGCGTGCTTCGCTGCGGATCGTTTCAGCCTCCTGCTCTGCACGCTTGAGCTTGGCCTCTGCAGCGCTGTTGACCTCTTCGGCACGGTCCAGCAGCTCATCTGCTTGAGCTTCGGCCAGCCCTACTGCCTGCTCAGCCGCAGCCTGTGCATCGCTACGGATCTGCTCGACGTCCTGCTCAGCCTTCTCGCGTGCTTCACGCAACACACGCTCTGCAACCTCGCGAGCCTGCTGTTCAGCGTTCTCCTGTACACTTCGCGCTGCTTCACGGTCCGCCTGGGCCTGTTCCAGTTCTTTTGCTGCTTGCTCGCGGTCACGATCAATCGCGTCCATGTCGCGGTGTACGGAACGGCGCTTGACTTCTACTTCATCCTCGCGGTTGGCAAGGTCGCGTTCACGATCCTGCTGCTCCGTGTAGCGGTCGAGGTTTAGGGATTCATCGTGACGTTCGGAGACTTCCAGTTCTACTGGGTAGCCGAGCGCGTGCATGTGTTCACGGAGTCCGCGCTGCGCGTCGATCATTTTTTGATTACCCGAGATCTGTTTACCCTTTTTTGGGCCAGATTTGTACCTGACCGAGGTGTCAGTGTTGTACGCGATACCTGGCCTACAGCGGAGCTTTGACGGATCATCGGGCTTCGGGGAGAAGCTATCGGCCTGGAACTGGCTATGCGGTGTGCTCTCGTCAAAATTCATATCCCCTCCGGCCACAGCATCGATGCCGCCGGGGATGAAGTTCTCGGCAAGCCAACGCATTGCCTCTTCGAAGTATTGTTTCGCTTCCTCGTAGTCGCGTGCGACATAGCGCGGACGTTTTACTTCGCGCCCGTCCACCTCACTGGTGTAGAAATCCGGGATTTCTTTGCACATCGATTTCGGTGGATTCAGCTTCGGCTGGGGCCTCGACGACGCGGTTTCTACCGAGGATGTTGTGAAGCACCTCCGCGACAACAGCCCGAGCCTGCAGACCATCCTCCACGGCCCGAGCACCAGTACCTGGGGTGGGCACAACCTCGCCGGCGGTCTGCGCCGCGTCATGGCGAAGTGTGGCTACACCGATATCAAGAGCTTCCAGAAGGTGGATATCACCCTCTCGAGCTAGCTGCGCACTTTCGCGGCCGACAACGCCCGGTGGAACTTCAATGATCCCCCGGGCGTTTTTCATGTCTACGGGGTGAGGCGTATGTCACAGCCGATTCATCTTGACTCTCCTGTAAGTCCGACTAAAGTTTGTCCAGAATAAAAAGTACGTCTAGGCGTAACTTATGGAACAGCCTTGGCGAATGCATTTTCAGGAAAGGAAAACTCAATGGTTCGGTCGGAAAAGCGGGAGTCGCGATCAGCACTGTTCGTGGCAGCAGCCGCGATGATGGCGATGATTCTCGCGGCGGCGCTCACAGCGTGCGCGCCGGAGGAGGATCGTGCAGACGGCGGAAAGCCGAAAGTGCTGACCACTTTCACTGTGATCCAGGACATCGCCCAGAATGTCGCGGGGGAACACTTGACTGTGGATTCTTTGACGAAGCCGGGGGCGGAGATCCACGGCTACGAGCCCACGCCGGCTGATATCCGCCGCGCGTCGGATGCCGACCTCATTCTGGATAACGGCCTGAACCTGGAGAACTGGTTCGCGCAATTCGTCGAGGACGTCGACGCGCCCCACGTCACCGTCAGCGACGGCGTGGACCCGATCGACATCACCGAGGACGAGGGCGCGGGCAAACCGAACCCGCACGCGTGGATGAGCCCGGTCGAGGTGGAGAAGTACGTGGACAATATGGTCACCGCCTTCAGCGAACTCGATCCGGACCATGCTGAGGACTTCAAGCAGAACGGCGAGCAGTACAAAAAGGAGCTGCAAGAGGTCCAGGACGGCATGGTCACTGAGTTGGCGAACCTGCCTGAGCAGCATCGCGCACTGGTGACGTGCGAGGGCGCATTCTCCTACATGGCACGCGACGCTGGTCTGGAGGAACGGTTCATTTGGGCCGTGAACTCCGAGAATGAGGCAACTCCGCAGCAGATCACCCGTGCCATCGAATTCGTCAAGGAGAACGACGTGCCGGCCGTATTCTGCGAGTCCACGGTCTCGGACGCACCGATGCAGCAGGTAGTTGATGCAACCGACGCCACCTTCGGCGGCACTCTGTACGTCGACTCCCTTTCGGAGAAAGACGGTCCGGTTCCGACCTACCTCGACTTGATCAAGCACGACGCCGACGTGATCACGCAGGCGTTGACGGGTAAGAAGTAGGTGTCACGGTGCAACAGGAAACGTCATCAGCCGCGGCGGCCGTTTCGTCGAATGCGACTCCCGCGATATCCGTGCACGATGTCACCGTTCACTATGGGAGCGTGCTCGCGCTCGACGGTGCATCCCTCGAGATTGCGCCGGGACGCGTGTGCGGACTCGTCGGAATGAATGGATCCGGGAAATCTACGCTATTCAAAACGATCATGGGGCAGACCCGGCCGGATTCCGGGACCGTCGCCGTCAACGGAGATGACCCCGCGGTTGCCCGCCGCACCGGTGTGCTCGGGTACGTGCCTCAGCGCGAGGCAGTGGACTGGGATTTCCCGGTCAGCGTGCGGGAGGTGGTCATGATGGGTCGCTACGGACAACTCGGTTTCACGCGCCGGCCTCGCCGGGCTGATATCGAAGCCGTCAACCATGCACTCGAGCGTGTGGAGCTCACGGACTATGCCTCACGTCAGATCGGTCAACTTTCCGGCGGCCAGCGGAAACGCGCCTTTGTTGCCCGGTGCATTGCCCAGGGGGCGAGGATCATGCTGCTGGACGAGCCTTTCGCGGGCGTCGATAAGCGCAGCGAAGCGACAATGACCCGGCTGTTCCGCGAGCTTGCAGACGGCGGTGCCACCGTCTTCGTGTCCACGCACGACCTCCCTGCGTTACCTGAGCTGGCTGATGAAGCGATGCTGCTCAACCGGCATGTGCTCATGCACGGCTCGCCCAAGGATGTCCTGCAACCCGATAATCTCGCCGCTGCCTTTGGACTGGATGTGATGAAACGATGATCTCTTTTCTTGTCGACCCGTTCGCCTACGACTTCATGGTCCGCGCGTTCGCCACGAGCCTGATTTCCTCCATCGTGTGCGCGGTGCTGTCGTGCTGGCTGGTCCTCGTCGGCTGGTCGCTGATGGGCGATGCCGTGTCCCACGCAGTGTTCCCCGGCGTGGTGCTGGCGTATATCGCGGGCGTTCCCTTCGCTCTCGGGGCAGTGGTCTTCGGCTTCCTCGCCGTGGGATTGATCGGTGTCGTGCGTGATACGAGCCGGGTCAAAGAAGACGCTGCGATCGGAATCGTCTTCACGACGCTCTTCGCGTTCGGGCTCGTGCTCATCTCCGTCACGCCCTCGCACACCGACCTCAATCACATTATCTTCGGTAACCTGCTCGGCGTCTCCAAAGCTGATCTCGTGCAGATCCTCGTTTTGGGCGTGGCCACGCTGGCCGTGCTCGTGCTCAAGCGCCGCGATTTCACGCTTTTCGCTTTCGATCCCGTGCATGCTCACGCGATTGGTCTGTGGCCGAAGCTGATTGGGGCAGTGTTGCTCGCCCTGCTCGCGCTCACCTGCGTGGTGGGGCTGCAAGCCGTCGGGGTGATCCTCGTGGTGGCGATGCTGATCATTCCGGGTGCGACCGCGCACCTTTTGACCGACAGTTTCGGCCGCATGCTGCTGATCGCTCCTGCGGTGGCCACCGTATGCTCCGTCGCGGGGCTGTACGCGAGCTACTACCTCGACGCTTCGCCTGGCGGACTCGTGGTCATGGCGCAGGGGATCGCATTCCTGCTGGTGTACCTGTTCAGCCCGAGCCAAGGGATCGTCACAGCGCGTGCGCGCCGGGGCGGAACGGCACGGCTAATTGGAGACGAACAGCGCATCGGTAGCGGTGCGGCCGAGCGGAACTGAGTTCTTTGCCCCGTCCACCTTCACATCGAGCGACTCGGAAAACGGTGCGCCTTCAGTGACCGTGAGGACGGCGCCGACAACGATGCCATTCTCCTCGAAAAACTTCAGCAGGGTCGGGTCCGAATCGGAGATCCGCTCGACAGTGACCGTCGTCCCCGCTGCACCGGCGCCCGCCCCAGCATCCGTGAGGCGGCATGCGTCCAAAGCGGGCACCGTACCGTCGGCGGTCGGGATCGGATCCCCGTGCGGGTCGCGGGTGGGGTGGCCGAGCAGCTTGTCCAGCCTGTCCACCAGGTAGTCAGAGACTGCGTGCTCTAAGTGCTCCGCTTCATCGTGCACTTCGTCCCACGTGTACCCGAGAGTCTCCACCAAGAACGTCTCGATGAGCCGGTGGCGCCGAATCATGTCCACTGCGTACCCGCGGCCCTTCTCGGTCAATTCCACCGAGCCGTACGGGGCGTGCACGATCAACCCCTGTGCGGCGAGCTTGCGCACAGCATCCGAGACCGACGACATCCGCAGCCCCGTCTGCTTCGAAATCAGGGTTGCCGTCACGGGTTCCGCTGACCATTCCGTGAGACTCCAGATGACCTTCAAATAGTTCTGGGTCGAAGTGGATAATTCGCTCACCGACATGCGTTCAACTCTACTTACCTTCCGGGAGCACGCTTATCGACGCCGCCCTGAACCGCTAATCCGCCCTGCACAGTCGCGACTGTTCAGTCTATCCAGGCCATGAGTTAGACTCTGAATCCGTGACTACCACCTCGAATGCACCAGAGCAGACCCCACCCGCAAACGCTCACCCGCGCCCCGTCCTCGTCGTGGACTTCGGCGCGCAATATGCGCAGCTCATCGCACGACGCGTGCGTGAGGCCCGGATCTATTCGGAGGTCGTTCCGCACACGATTTCCGCAGAAGAATTGAAAGCCAAGGACCCGGTGGCTCTCGTGCTCTCCGGTGGTCCCTCATCCGTCTACGAGGACGGTGCTCCGCAGCTCGACCCGGCAATTTTCGAGCTGGGGCTGCCCACCTTCGGCATTTGCTACGGCTTCCAGGTGATGACTCAGGCGCTCGGCGGCACCGTGGCCAAGACCGGCTCCCGCGAGTACGGTCGCACCGCAATGAACGTGCGCGGCGGCGTACTTCACCACGGCCTGCAGACCAACCACCCGGTATGGATGAGCCACGGCGATTCCGTCACCGAGGCACCAGCTGGCTTCGAGGTCACCGCTTCATCGGAAGGCGCACCAGTCGCCGCATTCGAAAACGCTGATCTATGCATGGCCGGCGTCCAGTACCACCCGGAGGTCATGCACTCGCCGCACGGCCAAGAGGTGCTCACGCGCTTCCTCACCGAGATCGCAGGCCTCGAGCAGACCTGGACCGCCTCCAATATTGCGGAACAGCTTATCGACGCAGTCAAGCAACAAGTCGGCCCCAACGGCCGCGCCATCTGCGGCCTGTCCGGCGGCGTGGACTCCGCTGTCGCTGCTGCACTGGTCCAGCGCGCAATCGGTGACCGACTCACCTGTGTCTTCGTCGACCACGGCCTGCTGCGTCAGGGCGAGCGCGAGCAGGTCGAGACCGACTTCGTGGCTGCTACAGGCGCGAAGCTGGTCACCGTCGACGAGCGCGAAGCCTTCCTGGGCAAGCTCGCTGGTGTCACCGAGCCGGAAGCCAAGCGCAAGGCTATCGGTGCAGAATTCATCCGCTCCTTTGAGCGTGCCGTTGCTGGTGTGCTCACCGAATCTGGTGACGACGCACCCGTCGACTTCCTCGTTCAGGGCACCCTGTACCCGGACGTTGTCGAGTCCGGCGGCGGATCCGGCACCGCCAACATCAAGAGCCACCACAACGTCGGTGGCCTGCCTGACGATGTCGAATTCGAACTCGTCGAACCCCTCCGCCTGCTGTTCAAGGACGAGGTCCGCGCCGTTGGCCGTGAACTCGGCCTGCCCGAGGTGATCGTGAACCGTCAACCTTTCCCGGGCCCTGGCCTGGGTATTCGCATCATCGGTGAGGTTACTGAGGAGCGCCTGGAAACCCTTCGCGCAGCCGATGCGATCGCTCGTGAGGAGCTAACCAAGGCTGGCCTCGACGACCAGATCTGGCAGTGCCCGGTCGTCCTGCTTGCCGACGTTCGCTCCGTCGGCGTCCAAGGCGACGGCCGCACCTACGGCCACCCGATCGTCCTGCGTCCAGTTGCTTCCGAGGATGCCATGACCGCTGACTGGGTCCGCATCCCGTACGAGGTGCTGGAGACCATTTCCACCCGCATCACCAATGAGGTTGAGGACGTCAACCGCGTCGTGCTGGACATCACGTCCAAGCCGCCAGCCACGATCGAGTGGGAGTAACCAGCTTTTAGCGCTGACACCCAGGATTTAAGTGCCAGCGCTAAATAGTTAGTGCTAAATAGTTGATGCTAAATAGTCAGTGGATCTCGATTACATAGCTGCCTCAGGTGAGAATTTTTACCTGGGCTTTTGGAGCGAAGCTAAGGCCCCGATGTAATCGAGATCCACTCGTTTTATTTGTAATGCACTCCAAGCGAAGGTGGCGGCGTTGGCGTGCGCTGATGCAGAAGCCACCACGCGACAAACCCGGTGAAGATTCCTGCCAGCGGCGCTAATACTGCCCTGGGATCCGTGCCCAGCGTGACGGACGGGAAGAAGATCAGCAATCCGATCAACAACAGCCAGCCTGTGCTGCGGTCTCTGAGCACAACAGGACTCAGACGTTCTTTCGGTGTGAAGATCGCCTGTGCGGGGGATGTCTGCGTGCCAAAACGCGGCATGGTGAACCAGCACAGCAGGTACAGGAAAATGCCGCCGCCGATGATGAGCGCCAGCACAGCAAAAACGACGCGGACGAAGGTCACATCGACGTTATAACGCGCACCGATGCCCTCACAGATGCCACCGACTAGTGGGTTGCCACCTTGTTCTTTGGGGATCCGTGGCGGGCGCGTGTCCCACATGGCCTGAAACGAGCTGTTGGTGTCCATGGCTCAAGTATGCATTTGGCGGGCAAAGCTCGCTGGCTAAATGGCACGGGTCTAGGGGGAGGATCGAGAGATCCTTGCATGAAACCTGAATTCGCTGGCGTAGACAATGCCGCTGGCCTCTTTGAAGTCCCTGTTCAGGGAGGTTTCGCCGCCTTCGATCTTCGTCAGCGCGTCGAGTAGCCTCGTTGTGATTTCAGGTTTCTTCCTAAAACCTGAATATCGGCACTGCTTGTGTACTGGTTTGTGCACTTAAGGCCCTGGATTAGCTTATCCAGGGCCTGTGGATTCAGGTTTCGTGCAACGCAGCAAGAACTACTAGTCGGCGAGAACTACTAGTCGGGGAGCGCTGCTAGCCAGCGTGCGTTGCTAGTCGGCGTGCGTTGCTAGCCAGCGTGCGTTGCTAGTCGGCGTATGCGAGGCGACGGGAGCCGTCGACATGCGGGTACAGTACCCACGCAGCGCCAGCAACGAGCGCGAATGTGAGCGTGACTCCCCAGGCTGGCCATTGCGCGAGAGGTGCGAGCATGAGCGCCAGCCACCAAAGCATTAACGGCACGAGCATGCTTATCGACGGCACCGTACTTACCCGCTTCTCTTCCGCGAATGCCCTCATCTCGCCCCGGTAGGGGTGGAGCAAAGTGATGGCGACAGCAAGGGCAACGCATCCGAGCGCGATGAGGAGTTTGGGGCCGAGCGCGAGCTGGGAGACCATGACTGCGATGGATCCGGCGACGCCCACAGTTCCCATGACTCTGACGATGAGCGGAGTGGGGATTGGGGTGGTCCGGGTGCGGACGTCGTAGGCGTATATGGAGGTGGACGCTACCATATGACCTGCGATAGAAAATATGTTCGATAATTTCAATTGACCTTGGTTCGCCCGCGGAGCATAATCAGCTTCCGTGAGTGGAACAAGTGTTCGCAAGACGGTCGCGGAGGTGGACCTGGCGGCATCGACGGTATCGACGGGCTCCAGTGGTTCTGCGCACGCTGAACAGATCGCCCAGCTCCGCTCCAAAATGGCGCAGATCGGCGGTGCTGTCCCTGGTGGTGATGGGGATGGTACCGGCTTCGCACAGAAGATCACAGGCAGCGAAGATGTGGTTTCGCTCGGTGAGCAGTTTCGATTTCTGCTTCCTGGCGGTGGTCTACCGCGCCATGCTGTCACACATATGAGCGATACACCGGCGCTGGTTGCGGAGATGCTTCTCCACGTTGTGGAAGCAGGTGGTCACGCCGGTGTGGTGGGGTGGCCGGAATTGTCTTATGCCGGAATTGACCCGAAGTATCTGGGCCGCATTATCGCTGTGCCGGATCCAGGGGTGGACCCTTTGGGTGTTGCCGCGGTGCTCACGGAGGGGCTGGACTTGGTTGTGTATCGCTCGCCAGTGGCGCTTGCTCTCTCTCCGGTGCGGTGCCGTCCACTGTTGGGCAAGCTGCGCAAAGGTCGGGCAGCACTGATGATGGTTGGCGCAACGGTGCCGTCTCCTGCGCTGACTGTCACGGGCGATATTCAGGCTTTTCATGGCATTGGTCGTGGTACGGGCCGCATTACTGGTGTGGATATTCGGGTGCGGGCGCAGTCGAAGGGTGGGCGTCCGGCGTCGGCAAGCATCACTGTGGGGCAGGCTGCTGTGGAAGCGTCAACGCCTTAATCCCGCGTCAATCGATTTCAGTCTGGCAAGGACTGTTTCTTGTGACGGCGATCCGATTCGAAAAATGGCGTTTTTCATACGGGTACAAATGGAATCTCACTCGTATGAAGAAGACGACTATTCGGCTACCAGCTACACCAACCGGCGACCCTAACTGGGACTACATGGAGCGCTTCATGAAGGGGTTGCCGTTTTCAGCTGCGCTTGCTGACGGGGTGGATGTTTAATGCTCATCGGCTACGCACGTGTCTCCACGTCGAAACAAGGGCAGTCTCTCGACACCCAGCGTGAGGCGCTCATCGACGCTGGCTGCGATGAAAACCACATCTACACAGATACGATCTCGGGCACGAAGTGGCAGCGCCCCGGCCTTGATGACGCGCTGGCGTATATGCGCCCCGACGACACGCTGGTTGTGACCAGGCTCGACCGTCTTGGTCGCAGCCTCGCTGAGACGGTGAATACTATCGCTGACTTGGCGGAACGTGATATCAACGTGAAAGTGCTCGAACCCGCGCTGGACACGTCGCGTCCTGCTGACAAAGTGGTCATTAACGTCATGGCCTCTCTCGCTGAGTGGGAAAGAGACCTGCTGATCCAGCGCACCCGTGAAGGCGTAGCGCACGCCCGCGCCCAGGGCAGGGTCGCCGGGCCGAAACCGAAGCTCACTAACGAGCAAGCCCAGGTTGGGGTTGCCCGCAAATCGTGGACACGTAG
>NZ_KV811713.1:0-7788 GCF_001813175.1 Corynebacterium sp. HMSC069E04
AGGGTGTCCACTAAACGAGGGTAACCTCAGCCGACGCATGAAACGCGACGACGCACGAGTACCCCAGCGTCAGCGCCCACCCCGCGATAAACGCATAAGCCCGGCCGAGCGCCTCCTTCTGCATCTAGTCGAAGGGCAAGATATAGGCCCGAACCAATTGCCGCGCCGAGCGCCATGGCGAAGCCCCATGAGGGCTTCGTCGTTTTCCGCAGGGGCGTCTTCTCCGACGGCTGACTTCCGCCCAGACGATTCACTGCTTGTGCAGAAGTTTGCTGTCCCGATGACGTCCGAAACCCCAGACACCGCGGCCGAAGAAGTATCAACGGCTGAAGAATCAACGACACCAGAAAGCCCAAACAGCTCTACAAGCACCACCGAGGAGGACGAAGCCCCCTCCCCAACCCGGGCTGACGAGCAACAGGAAAAGAAAACGACGAGCAGACCATAAACGGGCTCTTCCGGTTTCGGGGTGCGTAGCGGGGTGAGGCCTGAGGGCAACACAATTTTGGCCGGCAGCGCTACCTTTTGTGAGTTCACCGCGGCGATGTTCGGTGCTGCCAAGAAGGCCGCTACACCCTCTACCAAGCAGACCCCACAGTCAATCCCCTCTACACCGCGAGCATCACTGCCAAAAGCCCCGTTACCGGTGAGAGCTACCAGCTCACCTGCCAAATGAGCAGCGATTTATTGGGGCTCGCTTGCCGCAACCCCCGACGACAACAATGCGTTCGCCATCTCCACCGCGGATGCCCGCGACTGACCGCAGCGCCTGAACACCACCGACTAACCACCGCAGCTATTCCAGAATCAACGATGCTGTCTTCTCCAGCGACACATCCTTCAGCTGACGGCCCTTGATGGTCCACGACACCAACCCCAGCACAATCCAAATCACGAGTGCAATGAGCGGAGCCGTTCCCAGCATGCCGGGCGAGCCCTGGACAAAGCGCAGCGCTATTTCCAGGCTACCCATCAATCATCGCTGAAGATCGTTGCTTCTTAGTCTCGAGAATAGACGTCTGCAGTTATGACCTTTCCAATGTGGGGTTCCAAAGCTGAATCCAACCGATTGGATAGAATTACGTCCGACCTTTCCGCAAATTCTTCGAACGACTCCACTACCTCTACTCCGTCAAACGAGCTTTCTGGCCACGAAGGCTCGAAGATCAAAAGCTCGATCCCCTCCCCGCGAATCTTAGACATTACATCTTGAATCGACGAAGAGCGAAAGTTATCTGAGCCGGTTTTCATCGTCAAACGAAAGACACCAACGACACTCGGACTAAGCTTCAAAACCTCATTGGCAATAAAATCTTTCCGAAGCAAATTCGATTCAACGATTGCCGATATAAGTGTTTGCGGAACATTCTTGTAGTTAGCCAACAGCTGGCGTGTATCTTTGGGAAGGCAATACCCACCGTATCCAAAGCTCGGATTATTGTAATGTCCCCCAATTCTTGGGTCCAGGGAAACACCATCGATAATCTGGCGCGTTTCCAGACCGTTAATCCTCGCAAAAGTATCAAGCTCGTTAAAAAACGCAACTCGCATCGCTAAATAGGTATTTGAGAAAAGCTTGATCGCCTCAGCTTCAGTAGAGCTAGTCACCAGAACTGCAGCTTCCGGGTCCAACGATCCTTGTTTAAGAACAAGGGCAAACTCTTTGGCAGCCCTTAAGTTGCGGGAGGCCGCAATAATCCTAGAAGGATGTTGGTTATCGTAAAGCGCCTTTCCCTCACGCAGGAACTCTGGACTAAAGACTATTGTCAGTTCCTTATGTAAATCGGACATTCTTTCGGTAAAACCGATTGGGACTGTAGATTTAATCACCACGACGGTATCAGGCGACAAAGCGCTAATCGTCCCTAAAACAGCTTCAACAGAACTTGTATTGAAAAAGTCATTCTCGGGGTCATAGTCCGTTGGAGTGGCGACAATCGCAAAGTCTGCCGAGTCCAGTGCCTCTGCCGCAGCAGTCGTAGCCCTCAAATTCAGACCATGTCGCGCCAACGCCATCGCAATATCTGAATCAACAATCGGACTCTCACCCCGATTGACTTTAGATACTCGCTCACCATCGATATCGACAGCAACAACCTCATGCTTGGCCGCTAAAAGCACGGCGTTAGCTAAACCGACATAACCTAGACCGAAAACTGCAATCTTCACAGCATTTCCTTCCTATCTTTTACGGATCCACGAGCAACTGTCGCAATAAGCCGCATGCAGCCCCTGAGTCCCGATCACGCTGCTCTCAATTGAAACGAGGTGGTATAACATGCGACACCCACTCGATCTTCATCCGAAAGCAGTTTACAGTCCGAGCGATTCCCTCGTTCAGCCCAACATTAGGGTACCATCCTGAACCATTGAAGCTCGCCTGAACGATAGTACCGAACTAGGAGCATCTCCCCGGCCGTGATGGGCTCAATGTTTACAATCCCCGAAACTCCCACGAACCAATGATGACAATCATCAGACCACCAATAACAAAACCGATGACCGTGCCAACCAGCCCCGCCTTCTGCATCCAGTCGAAGAGCAAGATATAGGCACCCCAACTAATTGCCGCACCCAGCTCCTTAGCGAAGACCCATGAGGGCTTCAAAGTTTTCCGCGGTGTCGTGTTCCCCGACGGCTAGTTTCATCCCAAACGATTCACTGCTTGTACAGGAGCTTGCCGACGCCGTCGTCCCCAGCGAGATCCTGACGAGTCTAGAGTTCACTAATTAGACGTGCTGCAGGCCCAATGATTTGGAGACGCGATACTAACCGCTACCTCAACTGTGGCCGGTACTTCTCCATAATCGCCTCAAGGTCTCGGAATAGGGTCGGCCCATACTTCGGGTGGCGCAGGCCAAACTCCACGCTCGCCGGGATAAAACCGGCGGGATTTCCTAGGTCATGGCGAATACCGTCATGCACAACAACGTGGACAGGGTGGCCTTCGGAGATGAGCAAATCAATTGCGTCAGTTAGCTGAAGCTCTCCCCCCTTGCCTGGCGTGATCCCCCGTAGAGCATGGAAAATCGCCCGGTCTAGCAAGTAGCGCCCAGTAGCTGCCAGATTTGAGGGCGCATCCTCCACCGCGGGCTTTTCTACCATGCCCACGACCTTCTTTACGCGTTCATTATCAGTGTCCTCAATATCAAACACGCCATAGTTAGATACTTGGTCGGGATCCACCTCAACCGCTAGGAGCACCGAGCCACCATGTTCCTGGCGCACACGAATCATCTCGCTCATAGCTGCAGTGGGCTCGATGACATCATCCGGAAGCATGACAGCAAAGAAATCCTCGTCATCATCGAGCACTGCCTCAGCCAGTCCAACCGCATGCCCCAATCCCAAAGGCTTGTCCTGCACAACAGCCACCGGCTGAATAATCTGCGCAGCACGCTCAACTTTTACCGCCTGCTCATCCTTTCCACGAGCGCGGAGAGTCTCCACAAGTTCTGGGAACTCATCAAAGTGGCGCATCACTTCGTCTTTGCGGGGCGAGGTCACAATTGCCAACCTCTTCGCGCCAGCCCTTGCGGCCTCCTCCGCAATCATCTCAATACCCGGAGTGTCCACGACTGGCAGAAGTTCCTTCGGGACAGTTTTCGTAGCAGGCAGAAAACGCGTACCCATACCAGCTGCGGGTACAACAACAGTGCGGACAGGAGTCAAATTAGCCATAGGGCAATCTTAGAGGACAGCGCGTCCGCTCTCCGCTTTGGGATAGTGCCACGTAGCTGCCCTGCAGTCGCACGTGCTTAGCCGTGCCTCTCGTCCACCATTTCAAATCACCTCACCCTGTGCCATCGCGTACTAGACTTCAAAGTCGTCTCATTCGTACACACAAAGGATCTCGCATGCGCCGACCTTCTCGCACCGGCAAAGCTCTCGTGGCTCTTGTCCTCACCGCTTCGCTTAGCACCGCGCAGGTTTCCGCACCTGCATCCGCACAAGCTCAGCAGATGCCAGCCTTCCAGATGCCTACCCTGCCCCAATTCAACGAGGAGCAAGTTCGGCAAGCTATCACCGCGCTAGTAGCGCTTGCCGCAGGTATCGGCGGCTTGGCGCTCCTCGCGAGTATCCTTCCTGGAATCGGTTCTTCCCAAGGCTCGACGCCCACTCCAGCTCCGACATCAACGCCAACTCCGTCCACCCAGCCGAGCACAACTGCCACGCCGACGACCAGCGCAAAGCCCACCAGCACCTCAACTAAGCCGAGTACGAGTACACCCGCGGCCCCGACGACGTCCGTGGAACCTTCTCCCGACTATGCGAAACACGTTGCCGACATCAAGGAACGACTCGCCAACAGCGAAGATGAGGCACCACTCTGGGCTTGGGCATCACCGCGCGGGCCCCAGCTCAACCTCCCTACTCATGAAGGAAGCGGGCAAGCTACGCACCCTTCCGTCCTTTACTTTGAAAATGGATGGAATGGTTGGAAATACTGGATGGCAATGACCCCATACCCAGCCAGTGATGAAGGAGTCGAGGACCCCAACGTCGTCGTATCCAACGACGGCTGGACCTGGCAGGTTCCAGACGGGCTTACTAACCCCATCGATGATCAGCTAGGCAAGCCCAACCCGCACAACTCCGATACTCAGCTCGTCATGGCTCCCAGCGGCGAGATGTACCTGACATGGCGCATGGTGGACCGCCCTAACGGCAAGACCAACCGCATCTTCTTGGTCAGATCCACCGATGGCGTGCACTGGTCCGAAAAAGAGGAAATCTGGACCGGCGAACCACAATTCATGTCCCAAGCTCTTATCTGGACTGGTGAAAATTGGCGTCTCTACGGCGTGGCAAATGGAGGCGGGCTGCCCAACCGCGTTGTTTTTTATGAAAGCCCAGACTTAAAGACTTGGTCTACGCCGAACACCGTAAACTTTCAACCCGAGCTTGCATCCGGCCAGCGCCTATGGCACATTGACATCCAGCTCTACGACGGTGAGTACATTGGCCTCGTCCACATCATCCCGGGCAGCGTCAAGAAAGGTAACCTCTATCTCTTGCGGTCTAAGGACGGCATCAGCTGGGAGCGCTCAGACACCCCGATCATCTCCCATGAGGAGTCCGGCTACCCCAATCTTTACAAGTCCGCCCTCGTCCCTCACGGCAGCGGCTATGACCTCACATTCGAGCTGTACTACTCCGGCTTCAGCGATAGTTCTCGCTCCGAGTGGCGCATCAACCGCACCATAGCGCAACGTGTCCACGCGGATTTCTAATCAAGGGACTCATTCCATTACGTTGTTAGCAGTTCCGTTTAAAGAACCCCAGCACTCGTACTTCTAGCCCAATGCTGGGGCGGCTATGTTTATCTGCGTTCCTTCTGCCTTGTGGTAGTGGAACTAGTCGCTGGCTGCGGTATAGCTTGTTCTCGTCCCCGTCTGAAAATTATCCCGGATGATACCACCAAAGGTGGTGGCATACTTTGAAGTAGACCCAGGACGTTCCAGGACGAGTGCCGATAGCGCCCTGGCCGTGTCATTTAATACCAACCCCACCCCCGACGTGCCTACATTCCGGGCACAGGCCCTTATCACTATGCGAGTCATCAACTCAAAGCTTCGATTGGTGTTGGCTTTAACTACGCTATTAGCACCGACGCGAACCGTCACATCCGATGCTTAATCTCTGATGAGCGCAAAGCTCTTAAACAGAGACGTACTTAATTGGCAGAATCGCACTCTCACAGAAAAAGATACAAACTTGTCCCCCTTCTAGACGCTTCATCGTGGGCTAATACCACCGTCGGCATATCCGCGCTCAATTGGAACGGAGAGCGCCCTCACACTTTTACTTTCCACGTCATACTCAAACAAGTACGTTTGAACTCCACGATTGATACGGAGCACACGCTTGCCGAGTCCATTGTCCTGGAATGTGCACGTTACCTTCTCCTCCGATCCAGCCACCACTACAGCAGTAAGCAAACCAAAGTCCCGGCTCGCACGCCCAAAGCCCACAGTCCACGTGTCAGTGGGCTTCTCATTTCGAAATACAATACCCCGTAAACCATCGCGGTCACCGCGAGCCATGTTCACGTCAGTGTGTTCAAAGAAGGAAGAACCTTCAATCCCGTAACGGATAAAAACCAACTGCGTTCCGTCAACTACTGAGCGAAAGCGAACAGTTTCATACTGGGAGCTCACATATTCAAACTCCGGGGCCACGTTCCAACGTTGCTCCGCGTACTCCGCAGTTTTCGTCGGCTCCAAACTATCTGCCACTACGAAAGGACCGCAATCCGCGAAGCAAGCACTTCGCTTCCATTTCAGCCCCTCCCACGCAGTGTCTTGCAAATCAAAAGCGGACCAGGTTGTCTCAACCTGATGATCCATCAGTTGCGACGGCACCGCGGCATTGTGCTTTTTGTCCCGTACCGTCAGTACGTTGTGTGCTAGACGGCTCCGTGCATAATCACGCATAGGCCCGCGGGCATAGCCAGGGTGGCCAGCATCCACGATGATATTCCGACCACGATCCCAAAAGGTTACCGATAAGTGATCAAAGTGCCCATGAATCGCACGAGCTGGTCCGAATCGCAAGGAGTAGTAACTCTCCATTCCAATTGGTCGGCGCTGACCAAATCCTGAACGGCCAAACACATACCCAGCGCTATACACCTTCACGCGAGGAATCTCAGTTCCTGCTGCGCCATTAGAAAGTGCAAATTCTACTGCCCCACCGCGCAAAAAACGCGGACGTCGCGGCATCGAATCCCCTACCTCCACGAAGGTGCCGCTTGGAGTCACGGAATGCGCGATGAATTCTTCCAGAGGCTTCTGCTTCGCGCGCAATTCCTCGGCTCCTGGTGCCCCGAACAACTCAAGCGCAATCACCGTAGTCTGGCGCAACCGGTCAATGTAGTTCGCATACTCCGGCGCCTGCTCATTGATGGCGCCTTCTTCATCGATCATTACTCCAAGGCAAGCCCTCGCACGCTCTGCACCAGTGGCGAGCATCGACTGATTATTCAACCTGTCGCCTACCACCAGCAATGCCAGCGACTGAGAAAGCCCATGATTCCAATAACCGTCGAAGTGCTCCATCAGCCACTGCCCGTGATACTCAATGGCTTCATACAACCATTCGTCTTCGGGATAAACTTGACTGAGCGCGCTTAGCGACGCCGCCCTAATAGCAACCGCGTGCCCGCCCCAGACATACTCATCCGATTCCCACTCAGGCGTAGCGTTGTTCATCTCCCACCAAGTCAACGCCACTGCCCATGCAAAATCCGCTCCTGCAGCAATCTCCTCAGTCCACGCGGCCTCAGGTCCCGCCGCAGCACGGTCCACGATAAAGTCAATCCAGTTTAACGAATGCAGGTAAAAACGCACCGTTGGGTGGAGAGATTGCTCTTCAATCTGAGGCCAGAACGGCCCGTCCGGATCAAACCGTACTTCAGGGTACGAGTGGATTTGAATTCCGCCACCTAAGACGTTGGAGATTGAGTTCAGGCTGCCCAACCCACCGGAGATGACTATAGGCCTACCCCTATCTATGTTTGAGAACAAAGACATCGACATTCCTTTCGAATCGAAATCAAGGCGCTGTACATCACGGGATGCACTCTACTTGCAAGTCTTAAACGGACACGACCAGCTTGAGAGACCAAAGACTAAATCCCTAAGGGCCTATACCGCAGACCGACTTCTCTCCAACTACCCAGGGTGCTGCAAGCCAGATTATCAAGAAATTTCCAACGAAAAGAGCATCAATGAGGTTACCCTCATTTAGTGGACGCTGAAGCGTCCTGGGTTTAGTTCCGCTTCT